>NZ_CEEDOS010000002.1:128272-175484 GCF_979256525.1 Klenkia sp. AC732
CGCCGACGACCACCCCGCCGACGACCACCCCGCCGACGACCACCCCGCCGACGACCACGGAGCCGGCCACCACCCCGCCGACGACCACGGAGCCGGCCGCCACCCCGCCGACGACCCCGCCGACGACTCCGCACACGCCGCCGACGACCACCCCGCCGGTCGAGACGCCGCCCTCGATCGCCCCGGACGTCGCCGGGCAGCTGGGCCTGGGCTGCGACGGTGTCGTGACGGGCTACCTGGTCGTGACCGGGCTCCCCGCCGGTGAGCAGATCGAGGTCTTCGTCGAGGACGGCGACTCGACCGTCTCCACGGTGGTCACCACCGTCGCCGGCGAGACCGTCGTGCTCGTGGAGGGCGTCCTCTCCGACGACGACGAGCTGACCGTGTCGGTCGGTTTCGGCGGCGACATCCTCACCGAGGAGTCGGAGCTCCCGATCGTCGACAAGTGCACCGGTGACGGCGTCATCGTCCTGGACCGCGACTGCGCCACCCCGGACGTCGTCGTCGCCACCGTCGAGGTCGACGGCCTCTCCGGCACCGAGCACGTCATCGGCTTCCTCGGCACCAGCGGCGAGCGCGACGTCCTGCTGGCCAGCGACGTCGTCACCGCGGTCGACGGCACCGTCTCCGGGGTCTTCCCGCTGCGCAGCGCCGACGGGTCGATCCCGCTGGGCCAGCTGGACGGCATCTCCCTCGTCGTCGACGGGGACACCCTGGCCGTGGCCTTCGCCGACGAGGTCCACCTGGCGACCTGCGTCGTCCCGACCGAACCCGCCGTGACCCCGGCACCGGTCGCCCCCGTGGCACCGGTCCACCCGGTCGCCACGCCGGCCGCCACCACCACCCACGCCGCCACCACCCACGCCGCTGCCACCACCCACGCCGCCGCACCCACCGCGCTGGCCCGGACGGGCTCGGAGTCCAGCAGCCTGCTGCTGCTCGCCGGCGCCTTCCTGGTGCTCGGTGGCCTCACCACCCTGGCCGCCCGCCGCACCGCCCGCTGACCCCCACACCCGGACGGCTCCCCTCCCCGGGGGAGCTGTCCGGGTGATCACCCCGTCTGCGGATGCCGGACCGCGCGAGCGGGCGGATGATCACTTGGTTGAGAGTTGCAACCGCACTCCGGGGAAGAAGGCAGCATGAGCGACACCGGTACCGAGGCCTCCCGCCAGGCGAGCAGGGACTCGGCCACCCACCGGCGGGCGGTGACCAAGGCCTCGGCCCTGACCGCCGTCGGCGGCATCCTGTTCGGCTACGACACCGGCGTCATCGGTGGCGTCCTGCCCAACATCAGCGACGACTTCACGTTGGACACGCCCTTCAGCCAGGGCACGGTCGTCTCGATCCTGCTCATCGGGGCCGCGGTCGGGGCGCTGGTCGCCGGCCGGGTCGCGGACTCCCTGGGCCGCCGCAAGGCGATCATCGCCACCTCGCTGGTCTTCGTCGTCGGCCTGCTCCTCTCGATCTTCGCGCCCACGTTCTGGGTGCTGCTGCTGTCCCGGTTCCTGATCGGCGTCGGCGTCGGCTCGGCGTCCTTCGTCGTCCCGGTCTACATCGGGGAGATCGCCCCGCCCGAGCGGCGCGGTGCGCTGGTCAGCCTCAACCAGCTGTCGGTGACCATGGGCATCCTGGTCAGCCAGCTGGTCGCCTACTTCCTGGCCGGCAGCGGTGACTGGCGGATCAGCGTGGGCCTGGCCCTGCTGCCCGCCGTCGTGCTGGGGCTGGGCATGATCCGCGAACCCGAGAGCCCGGCCTGGCTGGTCCGGCAGGGCCGCGAGGACGAGGCGCGCGAGGTCCTCCGCACGTTGCGCGACTCCGAGGAGGCGATCTCCACCGAGATCGACGACATCCGCGGCACCGCCACCGAGGAGGAGAAGGGCGCCAAGCGCTCCCTGCTGGCCGCCAAGCTCCGCCCGGCGCTCATCCTGGGTGTCACCCTCGCCGTGGTCCAGCAGATCACCGGCGTGAACACCGTCATCTACTTCGCCCCGACCGTGCTGGAGAACGCCGGCCTGGGCTCCTCGGCCGCGCTGCTCGCGCTCATCGTCGTCGGGCTCACCAACGTGCTCGCCACGATCGTCGCCATCAAGGTGATCGACCGGGTCGGCCGGCGGGCGCTGCTGATCTGGGGCATGAGCGGCATGACCCTGGGCCTGGCCGGGCTGGCCGTGGCGTTCCTGTTCGACATCGCCGGGGCCGGCGCCGTCGTCACCACGATCGTGCTGGCGTTCTACGTGGGGTCCTTCGCCATCAGCCTGGGGCCGGTGGTCTGGCTGCTGATCAGCGAGATCTTCCCGCTGGCCGTCCGGGGTCGGGCCTCGTCGGTGGCCACGATGGCCAACTGGGTGGCGAACTTCGTGGTCGCGGTCAGCTACCTGTCGATCATCTCCGCGATCGGGGAGACCGCGACCTTCGGCATCTACGCCGTGGTCACCGTGCTGTCGCTGGTCTACGTGGTGAAGGCGGTCCCGGAGACCAAGGGCCGGAGCCTGTCCGACATCGAGCGGGAGCTCTCCCCCTCGCACTGAGTCGAGGCGGCCGGGACGGTCAGGGTTGACCGTTCCGGCCGCACCTGGCAGAACTCACCCCATGGCAACGGTGCTGACCGAGGTGTCCGAGGGCGTCGGCGTCCTGACGATCAACAGGCCGGAGGCGAAGAACTCCGTCGACCTGGCGACGACGGAGGAGCTCGCGGCGGCCGTCGACGACTTCGAGGCCAGGGACGACGTCGTCGTGCTGGTGCTCACCGGCGCCGGGGGGACCTTCTGCGCCGGGATGGACCTCAAGGCCTTCTCCCGCGGGGAGCGGCCCTCGCTGCCCGGCCGCGGGTTCGCCGGCCTCACCGAGGCCCCGCCCACCAAGCCGCTGATCGCCGCCGTCGAGGGCTGGGCGCTGGCCGGCGGGTTCGAGCTGGTGCTCACCTGCGACCTGGTCGTGGCCTCCCGCGAGGCCCGCTTCGGCATCCCCGAGGTGAAGCGCTCGCTCGTCGCCGCCGGCGGCGGGGTGCTGCGGCTGCCCAAGGCGCTGCCCTACCAGCGGGCCATGGAGATGGCGTTGACCGGTGACCCGATGGGCGCCGAGGAGGCGCACCGCTTCGGCCTGGTCAACACCCTCACCGAGCCCGGCGGCGCGCTCGAGGGCGCCCGCGCCCTCGCCTCCCGGATCGCCGCCAACGGGCCGCTGGCCATCCGGGCGACGAAACAGCTCGTCGCCGGCGCCGTCCGCTGGACCGACCGGGAGCTGCTCGACCACCAGGCCACCGTCACCGAGGCCGTGTTCTCCTCCGCCGACGCCCAGGAGGGCGCCCGCGCCTTCGCCGAGAAGCGCGCCCCCGTCTGGCGCGGCGTCTGAGCCGCATCGAGTGACACGCCAGCGTGGATGTCGCGGTCCTGCATCCACGCTGGGCTGTCACTCGGCGAGCGCCTCGCGGATGCGGCCGAGAAGCTGCTGCGGGTGGTGGAGGTCGGCGGCGGTCACGAAGAGGACCCGCCACCCGGCCTGCTGCAGTGCCTCGATCCGCCGGCGGTCGGTGGCCACCTGCCGGGTGTGCCACGCGCCCTCGTACTCCAGGGCGACCCGCTGTTGCGGCCAGGCGAAGTCCGTGCGGGCGAGGAACCGGCCGTGCGCCCGCACCTCGAACTGGGCGACCGGCGTGGGGACGTCGGCGGCGCGCAGGAGCAGGCGCAGGCGGGTCTCCTGTGGCGAGCCCGCCAGGCCGTCCGCCAGCGCGAGCGCCGAGCGCGCCCGCCGGCAGCCGCGGCCGGTGGCGCCGCCCGCCGCGTCGTGGAGCCAGTCCAGGCGGGTGACGCGGGCGTCCAGGAACCGGTCCAGCAGGACCACGCCCTCGACCAGCGGCAGCCGCGCCGCCAGCTCGAGGGCCGTCACCTCGGCCGTGGTGAGGGGGACGCCGGCCCGCGTCGTCACGGCACCGGTCGGCAGGGTGCGGCGCCGGACCGAGACACCTGCGCAGGCGCTGCGGCGGGCGCGCGGTGGGACGGTCAGTTCGACGGGGTCGTCGTCCCCGGCGAGGTCGGTGAGGCCCCAGAGCACGGCAGCGCTGGCGCCGGAGGCCACCGCGCCCGGGACCAGCAGGTCGACGGCGGCCCGCACCCGCAGCCCGTGGTCGACCGTGAGGGCTGCGTCGCAGTAGACGTCCGGGAAGAGACGCAGCCAGGCGGGCCCGCGCAGGTCGTTGGCGGACACCAGGCCGTCCCGGACGGCCGTGCTGCCACGGAACACCAGCCCCCGGAGGGCCGGTCGGGGGCTGGTGGGTGGCACCAGGGGAGCCAACCGCAGCGCCGTCCCCGCCGGGTCGGGCCTGTGGACGACGCCGAGTGGCACGTCAGCGTGGACGACGAGGCTGCACGTCCACGCTGACGTGTCACTCGGCGCAGCGCGGGGCGGTCAGACGGCCGGGTCGGCGACCAGGCTGCCGGCGGAGTGCTGCTGGCGGAGCTGGGTCTTGAGCACCTTGCCGCTGGGGTTGCGGGGCAGAGCGCCGACGACGGTGAACTCGCGCGGGCACTTGTAGCCGGCCAGCCGCTCGCGGCACCAGGCGGTGAGCTCGGCCGGGGACGGCGGTGCGGCCGGGTCGCGCGGGGCGACGACGGCCAGCGGTGCCTCGCCCCAGCGGGCGTCGGGCACCCCGATGAGGGCGACCTCGGCGACGCCGGGGTGGGCGGCGAGGACGTCCTCGACCTCGGCGCAGTACACGTTCTCCCCGCCGGAGATGATCATGTCCTTCTTGCGGTCGACGACGAAGAAGTAGCCGTCCTCGTCCTGCCGCACCAGGTCCCCGGAGTGGAACCAGCCGCCGGTGAACGCCTCGGCGGTGGCGTCGGGCTTGCCCCAGTACCCGCGCATGACCATGGGGGAGCGGTAGACGATCTCGCCCACCTCGCCGCGGGGGACGTCGACCATCGCCTCGTCGACCACCCGGACCTCGACGTTGAGCATCGGGGTGCCGACCGAGCCGATCTTGCGCAGGGCGTCCTCCCCGCGCAGGAAGCAGGTCACCGGCGCGCACTCGGTCTGCCCGAAGGCGGTGACCAGCTCGGCGGCGGGGAAGGCCGCCATCATCGACCGCAGCAGGGTGGTCGACGCGGGCGCAGCGCCCCAGGAGATGCGGCGCAGGGCCGAGAGGTCCCGCTCGGCGATCCCGGGGACGGCGACGACCGCCTGCCACGCCGCGGGCACGAAGAAGCACGAGCTCACCCGCTCGGCGACGATCTCGTCCAGGGTGGCGGCCGGGTCGAAGGCGCCCGAGCGGGTGAGCACGAACGTGCCGCCGTAGAGCAGGGTCGGGAGCATCCCGGAGACCGCAGCGATGTGGAACAGCGGCGCCCCGTAGAGGCTGACCCGGTCGTCGCTGCTCCAGCCGAGGTGGGCGACGTGGCTGAAGGCGTGCATCAGCAGGTTCCGGTGGGTGAGGACGGCGCCCTTGGGCTTGCCGGTGGTGCCCGAGGTGTACATCAGGAACGCCGGGTCGGACTCCTCGACGGCGCGCTCGACCGGGGTGGGGTCGGCGCCGGCCAGGGCGGCCTCGTAGTCGGCACCCACGGTCAGCACCGTCGTCAGGGCCGGGGCACGGTCCCGGGCCTTCGCGGCGGTCCCGGCGGTGGCGGGGTCCACCACGAGGGCGACGGCGCCGGAGTCGGCCAGCACGTAGGCCACCTCGTCGGCGACCAGCCGGAAGTTCACCGGGACGGCGATCGCGCCCAGCCGGACCGTGGCCAGGAAGGTCTCCACCACCTCCAGGCCGTTCAGCGCCAGGACGGCGACCCGGTCGCCGTGGCCGACCCCGCGGTCGGCGAGGACCGCGGCCAGCCGGGTCACCCGGTCCTCCAGCTCGCGGTAGGTGCGCCCGGTGCCGGCGAACCGGAGGGCCGCGGCGTCGGGGGTGGAGCGGGCGTGCCGGGCCAGCTGGTCGGAGATCGTCATGCCGCGCCAGGTCTGCTGGTCGGTGGTCATCGGGGGCTCCCTGCTGCGCGGCGGGTGGGTGGCGTGGGTCATGCTGTCGGCACCGCCGTGGACGGTCAACCCTGACTGTCATCGATCGAGAGGAACGCCCGTGGACGTCACCGATGCCGTAGCAGTCATCACCGGAGGGGCCTCGGGCCTGGGCCTGGCCACCGCGAAGCGGCTGCGTGCGGCCGGTGCGCAGGTCGTGCTGCTGGACCTGCCCAGCTCGGCCGGCGAGCAGGTCGCCGGGGAGATCGGCGGGCACTTCGTCGCCGCCGACGTCACCTCGCCCGAGCAGGTCGAGGCCGCCCTGGACCAGGCCGTGGAGCTGGGCCCGCTGCGCGTGGCCGTCAACTGCGCCGGCATCGGCAACGGCATCAAGACCGCCGGCAAGAAGGGCGCCTTCCCGCTCGAGGCGTTCCAGAAGGTCATCCAGGTCAACCTGGTCGGCACCTTCAACGTCATCCGGCTGGCCGCCCAGCGGATGCTGTCGGTGGACCTGCTGGGCGAGGAGCGCGGTGTCATCGTCAACACCGCCTCGGTCGCGGCCTTCGACGGCCAGATCGGGCAGGCGGCCTACTCGGCCTCCAAGGGCGGCATCGTCGGCATGACCCTGCCGATCGCCCGCGACCTGGCCAGCGAGGCCATCCGGGTGGTCACCATCGCCCCGGGCCTGTTCAACACCCCGCTGCTGGCCGGGCTGCCCGAGGAGGCCAAGGCCTCCCTCGGTGCCCAGGTGCCGCACCCGGCCCGGCTCGGCGAGCCCGACGAGTACGGCTCGCTGGTCGCGCACGTCGTGGCGAACCCGATGCTCAACGGCGAGGTCATCCGGCTCGACGGCGCCATCCGGATGGCGCCCCGCTGACTCAGCCGGGGACCAGCTCGCGGGCCAGCGACTGCCACAGCGCGACGTGGGGGTCGGTGGCCGGCGGGCGGTCCTCGAAGGCGTAGGCCATCGCCACGCCGCGCATCGAGGTGAACAGCAGCTCGGAGACCACCGGGTAGCGCGGGTGCGCGGTGACGGTCGGCCCCCAGATGCGGTCGGCCACGCCGCGGATCGCGATCCGCAGCCGGCGTTCCTGGGGCCGCAGCGCCGCCCGCAGCGCCTCGTCGGTGCGGGCGGCGTTCCACAGCTCCATCGCCGCCCAGAACGGCGGCTCGAAGAACGTCGCCCAGATCAGCTCGACGCACCGGTCGACCCGCTCGGCCTCGTCGGCGATGCCCGCCCCGACCGCGACGGCGTGGTCGGCGGCCTCGGTCAGCATCGTCTCGGCCAGGTGCGAGGTGGCCGCGACCAGCAGCTCCTCGCGTGAGGGGAAGTGGTGCAGCAGCCGGCCGCGGGACACCCCGGCGCGGGCCTGGACGGCCAGCGTCGAGGCCCCGGCGTAGCCGTCGGACACCAGGCAGGCCACGGCGGCGTCGAGGATCAGCGCACGGCTGTCGGCGCTGCGTTCACTCCGGCTGCGGGTCTCCACGGGGACCAGCCTACGCAGCGACAGTCAGGGTTGACCGTTCCCTGACCCGACCGGAGGATGCGCACCAGCACCACCACTCGACGAGGAGAGGTGTCCCGCGTGGACTTCGACGACACACCGGACGAGGCCGCCTACCGGGCGCGCGTCCGGGACATGCTGGCCGAGCACGCGGCCGACCTGGTGCACCTGGACGCCGGCGAGGAGGCCGCCGACGCCCGCCAGCAGGAGCAGGCGCTGCGCCGGACCCAGCGGGTGCTCGCCGACGCCGGCCTGGTCGGCGTCGCCTGGGCCGCCGAGCACGGCGGGCAGGCCGGCACGCTGGCCCAGCAGGCGATCGTCGGCCAGGAGCTGGCCCGCGCCCGGGTGCCCAGCCTGATCAACCACATCGGCCTGGGCATGTGCGGGCCGACCGTCGTCGCGCACGGCACCCCCGAGCAGCACGAGCGGTACCTGGCCCGGCTGCTGCGGGCCGACGACGTGTGGTGCCAGCTGTTCAGCGAGCCGGCCAGCGGGTCGGACCTGGCCGCGCTGCGCACCACCGCCGTCCGGGACGGCGAGGACTGGGTGGTCAACGGGCAGAAGGTCTGGACGACGCTGGCCCACGTCGCCGACTTCGGCATCCTGCTGACCCGCACCGACCCCGACCGCCCCAAGCACGGCGGGCTGACCATGTTCGTCGTCGACATGCACGCCCCGGGGGTGACGGTCCGACCGCTGCGCCAGATGGGCGGGCAGTCGGACTTCAACGAGGTGTTCTTCGACGACGTCCGCATCCCGGACTCCGAGCGGCTGGGCGAGCCCGGTGAGGGCTGGCGGGTCGCGCTGACCACGCTGCTCAACGAGCGGGTCGCGGTCGGCGGCGGCGGCAACGACCTGGGCCTGTCGGTCGAGTCGCTGGCCCGGCTGGCCCGGGAGGCGGTGCCGGCACTGCCGGCCGAGCGGCAGGTACTGGCCCGCCAGGCGGTCGGCCGGGCCGCGGTCGCCGCGCTGGCCAACCGGTACACCGGCTACCGGCGGCTCACCGCGATCAGCCAGGGCGGGCTGCCCGGCCCCGAGGCCAGCGCCGGCAAGCTCGCCGGCACGGCCGCGGCCAAGCTGGTCTCCGACGCCGGGGTCCGGCTGCTCGGCGACGACGCGGTGTTCGCCGTCGGCCCCGGGGACGACGGCAGGGAGGGCGGAGCCGGCCGCTGGCAGCGCAACCAGGCCTGGCTGCCGGGCATCGCCATCGCCGGCGGCACCGACGAGGTGCTGCGCAACATCATCGGCGAGCGGGTGCTGGGGCTGCCGCCGGAGCCGCGTGAGGACAAGCACCGTCCCTTCAACGCCGCGGGGAGCACCCGGTGAACTTCGACCTCGACACCGACCAGCTCGACGCCGCGGCCGGGGCGGAGCAGTTCTTCACCGGCCAGGCGTCCCCGGCACAGGCGCGGGCCGCGCTGGAGGAGGGGCCGGTGGCGCCCGGGCGGCGGGCGCTCGCCGACATCGGGTTCACCGGCATCACGGTCGCCGAGTCCGCGGGCGGGGCGGGCGGGTCGCTGCTGGACCTCGCCGTCGTCGCCGAGCAGGCCGGCCGGGTGCTGGCCGGGCCGTCGCTGGTCACCGCTGCGCGGGCCGCGGTGCTGCTGGCCGACCACCCCGAGCTGGCGCAGGCGCTGGCCGACGGGTCGCGGGCCTTCGCGGTCGTCGACGGCGACCGGCCGGCCCTGGACGCGGTCGGTGCAGACACCTTCCTGGCCCTGGTCGACGGCGACCTGGTCGTCGGCGGGGGAGCGGTGGTCACCGGGCAGCCGATGGACGCCACCCGCGGCCTCGGCGTCGTCACGCCGACCGACACCCGGGTGCTCACGCCCGACGCCGGTGCGCTCTGGGCGCGGGCCCGGGACGTCGCGCTGGTCGCGCTGGCCGCCGAGGACCTGGGCACCGCCGGCCGCGCGGTCGAGGTCGGCGTCGCCTACGCCAAGGAGCGGCACGCCTTCGGCCGGCCGATCGGCTCCTACCAGGCGGTCAAGCACTCCCTGGTGGACGCCTGGGTCGGCGTCGAGCAGCTGCGGTCGCTGGTCTGGTGGGCGGCCTGGGCCGCCGACCGGGCGCCCGAGGAGCTGCCGCTGGCCGCCGCCTCGGTGGCCGCGTTCGCCGCGGAGACCCTGGAGCGGGCCGCCGAGACCTGCATCCAGGTGCACGGCGGCATCGGGTTCACCTGGGAGCACGACGCCCACCTGTACTGGCGGCGGGCCAAGGTCGACCGGCTGGTGCTGGGCGACGCGGCCGGGCACCACGACGTCGTCGCCGGGCTCGTGCTGGCCGGGGCGCTGTCGTGAGGCAGTGGGAGCAGGTCTCCTGGGTCGTCGACGGCGGGGTCGGCACGCTGACCCTGGACCGGCCCGACCGGCGCAACGCCTACACCCCGCAGATGGCCCGCGAGCTCGGCGAGGTGGCCGCGGTCGCCGACTCCGACGCCGCCGTCCGGGTGGTCGTGGTGACCGGGCAGGGGCGGGACTTCTGCGTCGGCGCCGACCTGCAGCGCGCGGGGACCTTCGACCGCAGCGCCTCCGCTGCCGACGCCGGGACCATCGACGGCGTCGCCCGGGACTGGGGCGGCATCGGGGCGCTGCCGTTCGCGGCGCTGCGCAAGCCGGTGATCGCCGCGGTCAACGGCGTGGCGGTCGGCATCGGGGCCACGATGATCCTGCCGATGGACATCCGCATCGCCGCGGAGTCCGCGCGCTTCGGCTACGTGTTCGCCCGTCGCGGCATCGTGCCGGAGGCGGCGTCGAGCTGGTTCCTGCCCAGGGTCGTGGGCATCAGCCAGGCGATGGAGTGGGTGGCCACCGGCCGCGTGTTCGACGCCGCGGAGGCGCTGCGCGGGCGGCTGGTGTCCCGCGTCGTCCCCGACGCCGAGCTGCTGGACACCGCCTACGCCCTCGCCCACGAGATCGCCGACAACACCTCCGGGGTCTCGGTGGCCGCGTCCCGGCAGCTGCTGTGGTCGATGCTCTCGGCGGCCAGCCCGTGGGACGCCCACCGCGCGGAGTCCCGGGCGCTGGTGGAGCTGGGCAGCGGTCCGGACGCCGCGGAGGGGGTGGCCTCCTTCCTGGAGAAGCGCCCGGCGGTCTTCACCGCCCCGCTGGACGGCGTCGGGCAGGGCTGGCCGGCACCACCGGAGGACCTGGCCTGAGCGGGGGGCGGTTTCGGCCGGGGGGAGGACGGGGACCACCGGACGGTGGACACCCAGATCACCCTGCGGGTCGACGGGGCCGACCGGCCGCTGATCGTCGACACCCGCACCTCCCTGCTGGACGCGATGCGCGAGCGCCTCGGCGCGACGAGTGCCAAGAAGGGCTGCGACCACGGCCAGTGCGGGGCCTGCACGGTGCTGCTGGACGGCCGCCGGGTCAACAGCTGTCTGGTCCTCGCCGTCACCGCACAGGGGCAGGAGGTGACGACGTCGGACGGGCTCGCGGTGGACGGGCAGCCGCACGCCCTGCACGAGGCCTTCGTCGACCACGACGCCTACCAGTGCGGCTACTGCACGCCGGGGCAGATCACCTCCGCCGCGGGCGTCGTCGCCGAGGCGCGGGCGGGCTGGCCCAGCGCCGTCACCGAGGACCTGGTCGGCGACCAGGTGGACCTGACCGACGACGAGATCCGGGAGCGGATGAGCGGGAACCTGTGCCGCTGCGCCGCGTACGCGAACATCGTCCCGGCAGTCGCCGAGTACGCCACCGAGCAGGGAGTGCGCGCGTGAGGGAGTTCCGCTACGAGAAGGCCACCGACCCCGCCGGGGCCGTGGCCACGCTGACCGCGGCCCCCGAGGGTGCCTACCTGGGCGGTGGCACCAACCTGGTCGACCTGATGCGGCTGGGGGTGGCCACCCCCGACGTGCTGGTCGACGTCCGGCAGCTGACCTCCACCGAGGTCGAGGACCTCCCCGACGGCGGCCTGCGGATCGGGGCTGCCGTCCCCAACGCCGACCTGGCGGCCGAGCCCCGGGTGCGCGAGCGCTTCCCGCTGCTGGCCCAGGCGCTGCTGGCCGGGGCGTCCGGGCAGCTGCGCAACCGGGCCACCACCGGCGGCAACCTGCTCCAGCGCACCCGTTGCACGTACTTCACCGACGTGACCATGCCGTGCAACAAGCGGGCGCCGGGCTCGGGCTGCGGCGCGGTCGCCGGGTACCACCGCAACCTCGCGGTGCTGGGAGCCACGAACCGGGGTGGGGACGACGGGCACACCTGCATCGCCACGCACCCCTCGGACATGGCCGTGGCGCTGCGCGCCCTGGACGCCACCGTCCGGGTGCTCGGTGCCGAGGGCGAGCGGGCCGTCCCGATCGGTGAGCTGCACCGGCTGCCCGGCGAGGACCCCTCCCGGGACACGACGTTGGCCCACGGCGAGCTGATCACCGCGATCGACGTCCCGGCGCTGCCGTGGGCGACCCGCTCGCGCTACCGCAAGGTCCGCGACCGGGCCTCCTACGCCTTCGCCCTGGTCAGCGTCGCGGCGGCGATGGACCTGCGGGGCACCGGCCCGGACGCCGTCGTCGCCGACGTGCGGATCGCGCTGGGCGGGGTCGCGCACGTGCCGTGGCGGGCCACGGTCGCGGAGGACGCGCTGCGCGGCGGACCGGCCACCGAGGAGGCCTTCGCGGCCGCGGCGGCCGCGGAGCTGGCGGCGGCGGACCCGCTGCCGGAGAACGCCTTCAAGCTGCCGATGGCGACCAACCTGGTCACCCGCACCCTGCTGCAGATCTCCGGGGAGGCCCGCGCGTGACTGCGCTCAGCGACCGGCCCACGACGCACGCGCCCGCGGTGGGCAGCGACGTGCGGCGCATCGACGGCCCGGCCAAGGTCCGTGGCCGCGCGCCCTACGCCTACGAGCACGAGCTGGACAGCTCCCCGGCGTTCGTGGCGATCGTGCAGTCCCCGGTCGCGCGGGGCCGGGTGGTGTCGATCGACGCCTCGGCCGCCGAGGCGCTGCCCGGCGTGCTGGCCGTGCTCACCCACGAGAACGCGCCCCGGCTCGGCGAGGTCGTGGAGGAGATCCGGGTCCTGCAGTCGGCGACCGTGCAGTACGCCGGGGAACCGGTGGCCGCCGTCGTCGCCGAGACCTCCGAGGTCGCCCGGGACGCGATCGGCCGGGTGGTGGTCCGCTACGACAGCGAGGCCCCCGACGTCGTGCTGTCCGTCGACCGGGACGACCTGTACGCCCCCGAGCAGCTGATGGCCGGCTTCGAGACCGACTCCGTCATCGGCGACGTCGACGCCGCCCTGGCCGCGGCCCCGGTGGCCGTCGACGTCACCTACGCCACGCCCGTGCAGCACAACCAGCCCATCGAGATGCACGCGACCGTCGCCCGCTGGGACGGCGACGTGCTGCGGATGTGGGACGCCAACCAGGGCCCGCACAACCTGGTCCCGGTGCTCACCTCGGCGTTCGGCATCACCGAGGACCAGCTGCACGTCGTGTCCCCCTACGTGGGCGGCGCGTTCGGCTCCAAGGCCTTCACCCACGTGCACCAGCTGCTGGCCGGCATGGCCGCCCGGGTGACCGGGCGGACGGTGAAGCTGGAGCTGACCCGGCAGCAGATGTCCAGCCTGGTCGGGCACCGCACCCCGACGATCCAGCGACTGCGCCTGGGCGCCGAGGCCGACGGGACGCTGACCGCGATCAGCCACGAGGTCGTCGAGCACACCTCGCGCAACGCGGAGTTCGCCGAGCAGACGGCGACCGCGACCCGGCTGCTCTACGCCGCGCCCGCCCGCCGGACGACGCACCGGCTGGCGCGCCTCGACGTCTCGGCGCCGACGATCATGCGGGCCCCGGGGGAGACCCCGGGGGTCTACGCGCTGGAGTCGGCGATGGACGAGCTGGCCGTGGCCCTGGGCATGGACCCGGTCGAGCTGCGGGTGCACAACGAGCCCGCCCGTGACCCCGAGCGGGACGTGCCCTGGAGCAGCCGCAACCTGGTGGCCTGCCTGCGCCAGGGGGCGGAGCGGTTCGGCTGGGCCGGCCGGGACCCCCGCCCGCGGGTCCGCGAGGTCGGCCGCCGGCTGGTCGGCACCGGGGTCGCCGCGTCGACGTACCCGACCCGGCGGCGCCCCTCGCAGTGCCGGATCGAGGCCGTGCCCGGGAAGGCGACGGTGGTCTCCATCGACGCCTCCGACATCGGCACCGGCGCGTGGACGGCGCTGACCCAGATCGCGGCCGACGCCCTCGGCGTCGCGATGGCCGAGGTCGACCTGCGGATCGGGGACAGCCGGCTGCCGAAGGCCTCCGGTGCGGGCGGCTCGACCGGCACCACGTCCTGGGGCCCGGCGATCCAGGCCGCCGCGCAGGCGCTGCGTGAGCGGGTGGACGCCGAGCACGGCGGGCAGCTGCCCGCCGGCGGCGTGGTGGTCACCGGCTCGTCCGGGCCGGGGGAGGAGGTCGAGCGGTTCTCCATGCACGCCTTCGGGGCGCACTTCGCCGAGGTCCGGGTCGACCGGGACACCGGTGAGGTGCGGGTGCCCCGGATGACCAGCGTGTTCGCCGCCGGCCGGATCGTCAACGCCACCACCGCCCGCTCGCAGTTCCTGGGCGGGATGACGATGGGGCTGTCGATGGCGCTGCACGAGGAGTCGGTGCTCGACGCCGTCCACGGGCACTTCGCCAACCACGACCTCGCCGAGTACCACGTGGCCACCAACGCCGACGTCGGCGAGATGGACATCAGCTGGCTCGACGAGGTCGACGAACACGTCAACCCCCTCGGTGCCAAGGGCATCGGGGAGATCGGCATCGTCGGTGCCGCCGCCGCGATCGGCAACGCCTACTGGCACGCCACCGGACGGCGGGTGCGCGACCTGCCGATCACCCCGGAGGCGTTCTTCCGGGGGGAGTGAGGATCAGCGCTGCTGGCCCAGGTGGGCCAGCAGCGTCTGTCCCAGGTCCTGCATCGCGGCGACCTGCTCGGGCGTGAGCTGGTCGAACAGGTGCGTGCGGACGCTCTCCACGTGCACCGGGGCGGCCTTCTCCAGGGCGGCGAACCCGTCGTCGGTGAGGACGGCGAGCTGCCCGCGGCCGTCGGACTCGCAGACCTGCCGGCGCACCCAGCCGCGCTCCTCCAGCCGGGAGACGGCGTGGGAGAGCCGGCTGCGCGAGGACAGGCACCGCTCGGCCAGCTCGCTCATGCGCAGCGACCGGCCCGGCGTCTCCGACAGCTGGACCAGGATCTCGTAGTAGGCGTGGGAGATGCCGGTCTCCCGGGTCAGCTCCCGGTCGAGCCGGTCGGCCAGCAGCTGCGTGCTGTACAGCCAGGCCCGCCAGGCCTGCTGCTCACCCTCGTCCAACCACCGGGTCCCGCCGTCGGCGGGTGGTGGGGACGACACCTCTGATGTCATGTGCTCAGGGTACTGGCGGAATGCTCAAGGCTTCAACTACGCTACGGTCCAGCGAAGCAGTCAAGCGCTCAACCACTTGGAGAGACCATGAGCAGCACCACGCAGATCCCCGGCTACGTCGTCGGCACCTGGGACATCGACGCCACCCACTCCACGGTCGGCTTCTCCGTCCGCCACATGATGGTCAGCAAGGTCCGCGGCTACTTCACGAAGTTCGAGGGCGTCGTCATCACCGCGCAGGACCCGGCCGCCTCCACCGTCGAGGCCACCGTCGACATGGACTCGATCGACACCCGCCAGGAGCAGCGCGACGCGCACATCAAGTCCGCCGACTTCTTCGACACCGGCAACCACACCGTCATGACCTTCCGGTCGACCACGATCAAGCCCAAGGGCGACGACTGGACCGTCGAGGGCGAGCTCACCATCAAGGGCATCACCAAGCCCACCACGCTGCACCTGGAGCTCAACGGCTTCGGTCCGGACGCCTACGGCGGCACGCGCGCCGGCTTCTCCGGCAAGACCGACATCTCCCGCAAGGAGTTCGGCGTGGACATCGACATGCCCATGGACGGTGGCGGCGTCGTCGTCGGCGACAAGATCTCCGTCGAGCTCGAGATCGAGGCCGTGCTCCGCACCGCCTGATCCACCGCCCCGCCGCACGGCGGGGACTGCACGCGAGGAGGGGCCCCGGGTGACCACACCCCGGGGCCCCTCGTCCGCGTCGCGCAGCGACACCCGCGGGTGTCGGTGGTCCACCGCGGGGTCGACCACCGGCAGGCTGGGGTCGTGGAGGAGGTAGAGGGACCGCGAGGCACGTCGCGCGCGACCGTCGGGGTGGTCCTCGCCCTGGCGGGGTGGGTGGCCACGGTCGTGACCTCCCTGCGGAGCGGACCGTGGCGTCCCAGCTGGTTCGACCCCGACGACCCGCTGCCCTGCGCGTCCTCGGGCACCTGCCCCGCCGACCTCGCCGCGGCCTCGGCCGGCCTCTGGTGGTGGGTGGGCCTGACGTCCCTGGTCGTGCTCGTCGGGGTGGGCACCGTCGTGTCCGGCCTGTCGACGGCGACCGACGGGGAGGGGACGGCCGCTGCCGTGGCGCGTGGCCGACGGCCGTGGCTGGACCTCCTCGTCGCCGGCGCCGGCGCGGGGGTGCTGGGGGCCGTCGCGGCGCCGGTGGTCCTGGTCGCCAGCTTCTTCTCCCAGCACGCCGTCCTGCCCGCTGCGCTCCTCCTCTGGGTGCTGACCGCGTGGTTCCTGGCCGGGACGTCGTCGCTGGGCGGGCCGGCGGTGACCTCGCCCCGCGGGCGCGCCGTGGACGCCCTGGTGGTGGCCGCGCTCGGCCTGGCCGCAGGTGCTGCGGTCGTGCTGCTGGGCGCTGCGGACGGCGTCGACGCGGTCGCCCGGGGCAGTGCTGTCACCGGGCTGGTCACGCTCACCGGTGTGGCCGTCGGCTGGGCGGTCCGGGACCGGCACCGCGCCTCGCGGTGGGCCACCGCCGGCTTCGGGGTGACCGCGGTCGTCGCGCTGCTGGCGGCGGGCCTGTCGGCCGTGCTGCCCGCCGAGGACGCCACGGTGCCCAGCGCCGTCACCCAGGCCGCGCCGACCAGCGCCCCACCGCCGACCCCCAGCACCCCGTCGCCTCCGCCGACGGTGGTCCCGGAGCCCGCTCCCACGGCCGCGCCGACCGGGGTGGCGGCGGAGGTGCCCTGCGCCACGGCCGACCTGGCACTCACCGTCGGCGGCTTCGACGCCGCGATGGGTGCCCGCGCCGCCGCGGTGACGGCCACGAACACCGGCGCCGCGGCCTGCCTGCTGACCGGGACGCCCACGGTCACGCTCCTGCAGGGCGGCACGCCGCTGACCCTGGTGGTGGAGCCCGGGCGCGACCCCTCCGGCCTGCCCGGCGTGGTGGCCCCGATCGGCCTGGCACCCGGTGACTCCGCCTTCGTCCTGCTCGGCTGGCGCACCTACGCGGGGTGGGCCGACGCCGAGACCCCGCAGTCGGTGACGGTCGACCTGGGGGACGGGTCGGTCGACGTCCCCGTCGTCTCTGCGTACGGCTCGGCGCCCTTCGACATCGCCGACGGCGGCACCTGGGAGGTCGCCCCCTGGGCCCTGTCGACGGGCTGAGCGGGGACACTGGGGGCCATGTCGACCAGCACCCTCTCCCGTGGCACCACCCGGCTCGCCGGGCTCCCGAGCGCGCTGCCCGTCGCGGTCGGCCTGGCCGCCGGCTTCGGCATCGCCCAGGGCACCGGCGTCCGTGCGCTGGGTGGCGCGGTCTTCCTCGCCGGTGGGGTGGCCGCCGGCTGGCTGTGGCAGCGCCGGCGCGGCTGGGCGGTCACCGCCGGGCTCGCCGCGGTCTACCTGGTGGCCTTCGTGCTGGCCCACGTGCTGGCCATCGGGGTGGGCTGGCCGGCGTGGCTGGCTGTGGGCGTCGTCACGATCGTGGCCGCCGGCATCTCCTCCGGGGTGGCTGACCGGTCACAGCGGCACTGAGCTGCCCCAGGAGCGCCTACCATGGGAGGGTCGCCGGTCGGCGACGGGCGGTGCTCGGGGGATCCCACCAGCGCCGCGAACCCCGATCTCCTGAGGTGCCTCTCCGCATGCCCACCCGCAATGACCTGCGCAACGTGGCGATCGTCGCCCACGTCGACCACGGCAAGACCACGCTGGTCGACGCCCTGCTCCGCCAGGCCGGTGCCCTCGGTCGCTCCAAGGGCGAGGGGACCGACAACGACTCCACCCAGGACCGGGTCATGGACTCGATGGACCTGGAGCGCGAGCGCGGCATCACCATCCTGGCCAAGAACACCGCCATCCGGCTGGCCGACGCCGAGGGCAACCCCGTCGTCGTCAACATCGTCGACACCCCCGGCCACGCCGACTTCGGTGGCGAGGTCGAGCGCGGCCTGTCCATGGTCGACGGCGTCGTGCTCCTCGTGGACGCCTCCGAGGGGCCGCTGCCGCAGACCCGCTTCGTGCTGCGCAAGGCGCTGGCCAAGGGGATGCCGGTCATCCTCGCGGTGAACAAGACCGACCGTGGCGACGCGCGCATCGAGGAGGTCGTCGACGAGTGCTACGAGCTCTTCATGGAGCTCCTCGAGGACGCCGGCCTGCCCGCGGAGACCCTCGAGTTCCCGATCGTCTACTGCAACGGCCGCACCGGTCAGGCCTCGCTGAACAAGCCCGAGAACGGCACCGTCCCGGACAGCCCGGACCTGGGCCCCCTCGTGCAGACGCTGCTGGACACCATCCCGGCGCCGGAGTACGACGCCGAGGAGCCGCTGCGCGCGCAGGTCACCAACCTCGACGCCTCCCCGTTCCTGGGCCGCCTCGCGCTGCTGCGCATCCACTCCGGTGAGATGAAGCGCGGCCAGCAGGTCGCCTGGTGCAAGGTCGACGGCACCATCACCAAGGTCAAGATCACCGAGCTGCTGTCGACCGAGGGCCTGACCCGCGTGCCGGCCGAGAGCGCCGGCCCCGGCGACCTCGTCGCCATCGCCGGCATCGAGGACATCGGCATCGGCGACACGCTGGCCGACCCCGACGACCCGCGCCCGCTGCCGGCGCTGACCGTCGACGAGCCCTCGATCTCGATCACCATCGGCATCAACACCTCGCCGCTGTCGGGCAAGTCGGGCAAGAAGGTCACCGCCCGCCTGATCAAGAACCGCCTGGACCAGGAGCTGGTCGGCAACGTCTCGGTGCGCATGCTGCCCACCGAGCGCCCCGACACCTGGGAGATGCAGGGCCGTGGCGAGCTCGCCCTGGCCATCCTGGTCGAGCAGCTGCGCCGCGAGGACTTCGAGCTCACCGTCGGCCGCCCGCAGGTCGTCACCAAGATGATCGACGGCACGCTGCACGAGCCCGTCGAGCGGGTCACCATCGACACCCCCGGTGAGTACGTCGGCACGCTGACCCAGGCCCTGGCCGTGCGTCGTGGCCGGCTGGAGAACCTGGTGCACCACGACACCGGCTGGGCGCGGATGGAGTACGTCGCCCCCTCCCGCGGCCTGATCGGGTTCCGCACCGAGTTCCTCACCGAGACCCGCGGCACCGGCGTGTTCAACCACGTCCTCGAGGGCTACGAGCCGTGGCTGGGCGACATGCGCGCCCGGCCCACCGGCTCGCTGGTCGCCGACCGCTCCGGCGTCGCGACCACCTACTCGATGTTCTCCCTGCAGGAGCGCGGCCAGATGATGGTCGAGCCCGGCACCGAGGTCTACGAGGGCATGCTCGTGGGTGAGAACTCGCGTCCCGACGACATGGACGTGAACATCACCAAGGAGAAGAAGCTCACCAACATGCGCAAGTCCACCTCCGAGGAGCTGGAGCGGCTCATCCCGCCGCGCATCCTCAACCTGGAGCAGGCGCTGGAGTTCTGCGCCGAGGACGAGTGCGTCGAGGTCACCCCCGCGACCGTGCGGGTGCGCAAGGTCGTGCTGGACCAGACCGAGCGCGGCAAGAGCAAGAACCGCAAGCCCAAGCCCGTCTGAGGGAGGACCTCGTCCCACCCCACGACACGCTCCGCGCGTCGCGGGCCCCTGGGACGAGGCCGTTCCACCGGGCTGCGGTGTCACGCCCCCGTCACCTGCAGGTGACGGGGGCGTCGTCGTCGCGTGGTGGTGTGGTCGGCGACGGCGTCGCGGGCAGCCGGTGGGGTCCGACCCGCCTCCGCGACGGGCCGGGCTGTGGAGCCACCGTGACCACCCTGGAGCAGACCACCCGATCCACCCGCCACGCGGGCCCCGACCACCTGGTGCTGTCCGAGCACCCGGTCCTCCGCCGGTTCTGGTACGCCACCGGCTTCGCCGCCGCCGTCGACGGCAGTCCGGTCAAGCGCACGGTGCTGGGCGTGGACCTGGTGCTGTGGCGGCCGGCGCCGGGCCGTCCGGTGAGCGTGGCCCTGGACCGCTGCGCGCACCGGGACGCCCCGCTGTCCCGCGGTTGGGTCACCGACTGCCACCTGGTCTGCCCGTACCACGGCTGGGAGTGGGACGCCCAGGGCCGGACCCAGCGCATCCCGCAGTTCCCGGACTCCCCGCACCCCACGAAGTCCGGGCTCACCATGGTGGCCAGCCAGGAGCGCTACGGGATGGTCTGGGTGTGCCTCGCGAGCGAGGCCGAGGGCGGCCCGATCACCGGCCTGCCGGAGGTCCCGCAGTTCGACGACCCGGCCTGGCGGGTGGTGCCGGAGTACGAGTGGGCCTTCGACTGCACCGCCATGCACCTGCTGGAGAACAACTTCGACCCCGGCCACGTCGCCTTCGTGCACCGCAACACGTTCGGCAACATCGACAAGCCGGAGGTGACCGACACCGAGGTCACCCGCACCCCGTGGGGTCTGTCGACCTACGGCGAGATCCCGGTCGAGGGGCGCCCCGGGGAGGTCGGGACGACGGTGCGCCGGACGGTCTCCCAGCTGTGGTCCCCCTTCTTCGGCCACATCCACATCACCTACCCCGACGGGCTGGGCCACGTCATGGTCAAGGCGATCACCCCGGTGGACGACCGGCGCTGCCTGCTGACCCAGACGGTGCTGCGCACCGACTCCGAGGCCGACCGGCCGGCGGCGGAGATCCTCGCCTTCGACGACGAGGTGGAGGGGGAGGACCGCGACCTGCTGGAGTCCCTGCCCGCGGACTTCCCGCTGGCCCCGCACCTCAACGCGCACGCCCGGGCCGACCGGAACTCCCTGGCCATCCGGCGGCTGTGGACCGACCTCGTCACCGGCCGGTTCGTGCCCCCGCCGTCGGTGTGAGGACCCGTCACGCTGGGTGAGGACGAGCCGTGTGACGGACGGGTCCGCTGGGGCACGGCGTGTCCGGTGGGACGACGCGCACGGGCTGCCTAGCGTCGTCCCCGGGGTCGTCCGGCAGCAGGTCGCCGGCCCCGGTGGACGAGAGGCGGTGCGGGTGACGACGAACCGTGCAGCATGGGTCGGGGAGCAGGAGCTCCCCGGCTTCCGCGGTGGCATCGACGTGCGGGTCAGCCTGCGCACGGACGCCGGGGAGGGGCTGCACGGGGCCTGGTGGCCGCGCTCGACCGACCTCGCCGTCGAGCTGCCCGAGCTGGTCGCCGCGCTGGACCGGCGTGGCGTCGCGGTGCAGCGCTTCACCTACCCCTTCGCCACCTGGCACGCCGTCCCGCGCAAGCTCGCCGTCGGTGACCGGGTGGTCCGGGTCGGCGGGTTCAGCACCGGCGACCCGCAGCTGGTCACCGTGACCTGCGGCCCCGGCGCTCTGCAGCTGGAGCTGCTGGTCGTCCCGCCGGACACCGAGGCGCTCTTCAGCGCCCGGGCCATGCGGCTGGCCTCCTGCCCGGGCACGGCCCGCAGTCCCCGGGCCGTGCTCACCGCCGCCGGTCGGCACCCGGCACTCCGGGTGGCGTCGCTGCCGCTCCCGACCGCCGGCTGAACCCCACCGTCCCGGTGGGGAATGCCGCGGCGGTGCCCGTCGCTGGGCCGGGGGAGGCCCGCACCACCGACCCGCCGGAGGACCCGATGACCAGCACCCTGCCCGACGTGGGCGCCTTCGCCCGCGAGCACGCCACCTGGCACCAGGCCAAGGAGGCGACGCTGACCTCACCGCACGGCTTCCTCTCGGTCACCTCGCTGGCCTGGCTGTCCGACCGGCCGGTCGTCGTCCCCGGGGTGCCGGGCACCTGGGTGGTGGGCGACCGCGGCGTCGTGGTCACCCTCACCCAGGGTGAGCACCTGGAGGTCGACGGGTCCGCCGTCGCCGGTGAGCACGTGTTCGGCCACCTGTCCCTGCGGGAGAGCGTGCTGGCCACCGCCGGGGACACCGCCGTGGAGCTGGCCGAGCGCGGTGGCCGGTACGTCGTCCGGCTGCGTGACCCCCGGTCGCCGCTGCGCCTGGGCCACCCCGGCACGCCGGTCTTCCCGGCCGACCCGCGCTGGGCGGTCACCGGCCGCTTCACCGCCTTCGACGCACCCGTGCCGACGACCGTCGGCGGCGCGTTCGAGGGCGTCGAGCACGTCTACGACGCCCCGGGCACGGTCGAGTTCACCCTCGACGGGCAGACGTACTCCCTGCGCGCCTTCCCCGGCCACGGCGAGGGCCGGCTGATGGTGCTGTTCTCCGACGCCACGTCGGGCCGGAGCACCTACGCCTTCCGGTCGCTGACCCTGGAGGCGCCGGGTGCCGACGGCGAGGTGGTCGTGGACCTCAACCGCGCCGCCAACCTGCCGTGCGCCTACACCGACCTGGCCACCTGCCCGCTGCCGCCGGCGGAGAACCGGCTGCCGGTGGCGGTGGAGGCGGGGGAGAAGACCCCGCTCACCCGCGGCACCGCCCTCCCCACGGAGGACGGCGCGGTCCTGGCGGTCTGACCCGGGTCCCGGGCGGCACGTGGCCGCCCGGGACGGGGCGGGTCAGTCGCTGCCCTGCACCTGGTGGCGGAAGCGGTCCCGGCGGCTGTGCAGGTCCCACAGGTGCCCGGCCATCGCCTCGGGTCCCTTGACCGGGTCCCCGTCGACGATGGCCCCCGGGATGACCAGCTGGGACACCTGGATGCCCTCGGCTCCCAGCACCTCGTGCAGGAGCTGCGCGTAGGCGCTGAGCCCGGCGAAGGCGATGCTGGTCCCCGCCACCGCCGAGTTCGGGACGACGGCCGAGCCGCCGTTGACGAAGAGGATCGAGGGGTTGCTGCCCTCGGGCAGGTAGCGCATGCCCGGCAGCACCTGCCGGACCGCAGCGACCGGCCCGTAGACGGAGAACTCGACCGGACCGACGAGGTCGGCTGCGGTGGTCTCCAGCACCGGGCGCAGGAAGGTCTTGTCCGGCAGCGGGCTGTACTGCAGCACCTCGATGGGCCCCATCGTCTCGCCGATCCGGGCGAGGGTGTGGGTGATCGACTCCGGGTCACGGACGTCGGCCACGAAGCCGCCGGTGGTGATGCCCTCCGCGGCGAGGTCGGCGGCGAGCCCGGAGACGCGCGTCTGGTTGCGGGCGATCAGGGCGACGTCGAAGCCCTGGGCGCCGAAGCGGCGGGCGACGGCCGCGCCGAGGCCGCGACCGGCACCGACGATGGCGAGAACGGACATGCGGGGGGACCACCTCGGGGTAGAGCGCGCCGCGGGGAGCGACGCCGTCCCGGTGGTCCTACCCGCGCCCGGCGCCGCGACCCGTGGTCCTCCTCCTAGTCGCGCGGGTCCTGCGGGCGGCCGGCGGTGACGGAGTCCTCGCGCGACAGCTCGGCGACCAGGGCGTCGCGGCGCTCCTGCTCCAGGCGGGCGGCGGCCTCGACCGACTCGGCCTCGGTGTCGGCCCGGTAGACCCGCCACGAGTGGACGACGGCGGCGACCCAGCCGAGCACGATGACCGCGTAGACCGGCCAGCGGACGGCGTCGGCGACCTCGAAGGCGTTGAACAGCGACCGGGTGTTGGTGAACACGATGATCCCGCCGACCGCGGAGCCCAGCAGGCGAGGCGGCACGTGCCGGACCAGCCAGGCGGCGATCGGGGCGGCGATGACGCCACCGATGAGCAGACCGGCGACCCAGGTGGCGTCGATGCCCTGGGAGCCCAGGGAGAGCAGGAAGCCCAGCGAGGCGGCGAGCGCGACGATGAACTCCGAGGTGTCGATGGAGCCGATCACCTTGCGGGGCTCCATCCGGCCGCTGGCCAGGATGGCGGGGGTGCCGACCGGGCCCCAGCCGCCGCCGCCGGTGGCGTCGACGAAGCCGGCGACCAGGCCCAGCGGGCCCAGGAAGCGCTTGCGCATGGGCTTGCCGAGGTTCTGCTTGTTCAGCCCGCGGAAGGTGAAGCGGATCAGCACGTAGAGGCCCAGGACCAGCAGGATCGCGCTCATCAGCGGAGCGGCGACCGAGGTGTCCAGCGAGGCCAGGAAGGTCGCGCCGGCGAAGGCGCCGATGCCACCGGGGATGCCGATCTTGGCGACGACCTTCCAGTCGACGTTGCCGAAGCGCCAGTGCGAGGCGCCCGACACCAGCGTGGTGCCGATCTCGGCGAGGTGGACGGTGGCCGACGCCGCGGCCGGGCTGGCGCCGACAGCCAGCAGCAGCGTCGTGGAGGTGACGCCGTAGGCCATGCCCAGGCTGCCGTCGACGAGCTGGGCGCCGAGGCCCACGAGGGCGAAGAGGATCAGGGTGCGCACAGGGGTGCTCCAGGAAGAGGGTCTGGCTGGGGGAGGGGCCCGACCGCGCACCCGCGTCGGGCAGGGCGTCTCAGCAGAGGGAGACGGCCCCGGGGGAGTTCAGCGAGCCAGACAGGCTGCGGTGGTGACGCGCACCAGGTCGACGTGGATGCGGGTCACCAGGAGGTCACCTGGGAGCACACCGGTCGCCGACACGGGGCAATGTCTACCAGTCCGATGCAGAAGGGGGGAAACCCCCGTCCCGTCAGGTGGGATCGGGTTCCAGGACGTCGGCCCGGATGGTCACCAGGGCCACCAGACCGCCCAGCGCGACGAGGCCGGCGCACAGCCGCATCGCCAGCGCGTAGCCGTCGGTGAAGGCCCCGGCGTCGGCGTAGTCGTCGCCGGACAACCCCACCAGCAGCGGCAGCGCGGCCACCGAGAGCAGCTGGGCGGCGCGGGCGACGGCGTTGTTCACCCCGCTGGCCACCCCGGCCAGGTGGTCGGGTGCGGCACCGAGCACGGTGGCGGTCAGCGGCGCGACGGTGAGCGCCATCCCCAGCCCGAACAGCAGCGAGCCCGGCAGCACCCCGGTGGGCCACGACGTCCCGGCACCGACGAAGGACAGCCAGAGGACCCCGGACGCGGCGACCAGCGGGCCCACGGTCATCGGCAGCCGGGGCCCGAACCGGGTGGCCAGCGCGCCGGCCCGGGAGGACAGCAGCGAGATCACCAGGATCGAGGGCACCATCGCCGCCCCGGACTCCAGTGCGTCGTAGCCCAGCACGGTCTGCAGCTGCAGCACCAGGAAGAAGGAGAACCCGCCCAGGGCGCCGTAGACGGCCAGCGTCGTGAGGTTGGCGCCGGTGAACTGGCGGTCGGCGAAGACCCCCAGCGGGAGCATCGGGTCCGCCGTCCGCCGCTCCTGGACGACGAACCCGACGCCGGCGGCCAGGCCCACGGCCAGTGCGACCCAGGTGCCCGGCCCCGAGCCGGCGTCGATGAGGGCGTAGGTGACCCCGCCCAGCGCCAGCGCGGTCAGCACCGCCCCGGGGACGTCGAAGCGGCCGTGGTGGGCGGGGTCCCGGCTCTCGGGCACGTGCCGGACCGACACCACGACGACGGCGATCGCCAGCGGCACGTTGACCAGGAAGACCCACCGCCAGCTGACGGCGTCCACCAGGAACCCGCCCAGGAACGGGCCACCCAGCCCGGCGATGCCGCCGAGCCCGGACCACAGCCCGATCGCCCGGGCCCGGTCGGCGTGCCGGAAGGAGGACTGGATCAGCGACAGCGAGCCCGGCGTCAGGAGGGCGCCGCCGACGCCCTGCAGCACCCGCGCGGCGACCAGCAGCTCGGTGGAGGGGGCCAGCCCGCACAGCAGCGAGGTGGTGGCGAACCAGACGACGCCGACCAGGAAGACCTTCCGCCGGCCGTACCGGTCCCCGAGCGCGCCGCCGAGCAGGATCAGCGAGGCCAGCGCCAGGGTGTAGCCGGTGACGGTCCACTGCAGCCCCGACAGCGAGGAGCCCAGCTCCGCCCCGATGCTGGGCAGGGCGACGTTGACCGCGGTGGAGTCCAGGAACGCCATCGCCGAGGCGAGCACGGTGGCCAGCAGCACCCAGCGGGCCGGCGGCGTGCCGAGCGCGAGGGCGGTCGGCGGGGGAGCGGGCGGGGCGTCGTCCCTGGCCACCGGGCCCCCGTTCCTCATCCGACGATCGCGTGCGTGAGCCAGTAGACCCCGGCGGCGACGGCGCCCGCTGCCGGCAGCGTCAACACCCAGGCCACGACGATGTTCCCGGCCACGCCCCAGCGCACCGCCGACAGCCGCCGGGTGGAGCCCACGCCCATGATCGATGTGGTGGTGATGTGCGTGGTGGACACCGGCACCGCGAACACGGTGGCCGTGGTGATCATGACGCCCGACGCCACCGTCTGGGCGGAGAAGCCGCCGGCCGGGGTGAGCTGGATGATCCGCCGCCCCAGCGTGCGCATGATCCGGAAGCCGCCGGCGTAGGTGCCCGCGCTGATCGCCAGGGCGGCCGCGATCACCACCCAGAGCGGGACCTCGAAGGTGTCGATCTGGCCGGAGGTGACCAGCGCGAGGGTGATGATGCCCATCGTCTTCTGGGCGTCCTGCAGGCCGTGGCCCAGCGCCATGGTCGCGGAGCTGACGATCTGGGCGTACCGGAAGCCGCGGTTGGCCCGGGTGACGTTGGCGCCGCGGAAGGACCACAGCACCGCGAGCATCACCAGGTAGCCCAGGCCGAAGCCGACCAGCGGCGAGAGCACCATCGGGATGACGACCTTCTCCACGATGCCCAGCCACTGCACCGAGTGGACGGCGGCCAGCGCGGCGCCGACCAGCCCGCCGATGAGGGCGTGCGAGGAGGAGCTGGGCAGCCCGAAGTACCAGGTGATCAGGTTCCAGGTGATCGCGCCGACGAGGGCGGCGAAGACGATCTGCAGGCCACCGGCGCCCGAGGGGGTGTCGATGATGCCGGCACCCACGGTCTGCGCGACCTCGGTGGAGATCAGCGCCCCGACCAGGTTCATCACCGCGGCGAGGGCCAGCGCGACCTTGGGGGTGAGCGCCTTGGTGGAGACGGCGACGGCGATGGAGTTGGCCGCGTCGTGGAAGCCGTTGGTGTAGTCGAAGGCCAGGGCGACGACGACGATGACGACGAGGGCGAGGAACAACCCGTCCACGGCGGGCTCAGGACTCCTTGACGGCGATGGTCTCGACCACGTTCGCCACGTGCTCGAAGGCGTCGGCGGCCTCCTCGAGCTGGTCGGCGACCTCCTTGAGCTTGAGGATCTCCAGGGCGTCGAACTCCCCGGAGTACAGCCGGGACAGCAGCCGGCGGTACAGCTTGTCCGCCTCGTTCTCCAGGCTGTTGACCTCGATCCAGTAGTCGGAGAGGTCCTTCATCGAGCGCAGCCGGGGCATCGCGTCGGCGGTGACCTGCGCGCAGCGCTGCAGCAGCGCGACCTGCTGGCCCATCTCGGCGGGCAGCGTGCCCAGCCCGGTGAGGACGACGAGGTCGGCGGCGGCCTCGATGGCGTCCATGACGTCGTCCAGGTCGCTGGCCAGGTTGTAGATGTCCTCGCGGTCGAACGGGGTCACGAAGCTGGAGTTCAGCTGCCGGAAGACCGCGTGCGTGGCGTTGTCGCCGGCGTGCTCCAGGTCGCGCAGGACGCGGCCGAGCTCCTCGCGGCGGGTGATGTCGTGCACGAAGTCGCCCAGTACGGCGGTGGCCTCGACGAGGTTCGTCGCCGAGGCGGTGAACATGTCGTAGAAGCGCGAGTCCTTGGGCTTGAGGCTGAAGGCCACGGGAGACGACTCCGGGGGAGGTGGGGTGTCGGTCGGACGACCGCGGAGAGCCTACGACCCCTTGCGTCCACCAACCGTTCACCTCTGCGTCACCTGACGCCGGCGTCGCCCTGCCCGTCGTGGCGGTCGTCCCGCTGCTCGTCGGCCACTGCCTGCACCAGGTCGCCCCGCGCCCGGGCGACCCGCGACCGGATGGTGCCCACCGGCACGCCCGCGACCTCGGCGGCCTCGGCGTAGGGCAGGCCCATCAGCTGGGTGAGCACGAAGGCCTCGCGCCGGTCGGGGTGCAACCGGGCCAGCAGGTCCTCCACGACCGCGCCCTCCCCGACCCGGTCGGTGGTGCCGTCGGCGCGGTCGAGCAGCTCGTCGTCCCCGACCAGGGTGAGCCGTCGCCGCTTCCGGCTGCGGATGGCGTCGGCGCAGACCCGCCGGGCGATCGAGAGCAGCCAGGTGCGCACGGTGGAGCGGCCGGCAAAGCGGTGCAGCGAGCCGAACGCCCGCAGGTAGGTCTCCTGGGTCAGGTCGTCGGCGGACTGCCGGTCCCCGAGGTGCGCGCACAGCCGCCAGACGTCGGTCTGGGTCTCCCGGACCAGCGTCGCCGCGGCCACCGGGTCCCCTGCGACGGCGGCCGCGGCGACCCGCGCCAGCTCGTCGTAGGGGGTGTCCACACACCCAGTCTGACCTGTGACCCAGCCCATGTGGTCGCTGCGGGAACCCGGGACGCCCCGGCGGCGACTAGGAGGACGTGCACTGCGACGTCTACCGCGAGGCCGCCTCCGCCCGGATGGACGGGGAGGGCTCACCCGTCCCCGCGTCCGCCCTGGACGCCCACCTCGCCGGCTGCCCGGCCTGCACCGGGTGGCTGGCCGCCGCCGGACTGGTGACCCGCCGCGCCCGGCTGGCCCCGGCCCCCGCCGTCCCGGACCTGACCGCGGCCGTCCTCGGCGCCCTGCCGGCCCGGCTGCCGGGTGCCGCCGCCGCAGCCCGCTCCCGGCTGGTGACGACGGCGCTGCGGCTGCTGCTGCTGGCCGTCGGCGTCGCCCAGGTGGGGCTGGCCACGCCGTCGCTGGTGTTCGGCGAGGGTGCGATGAGCGCCCCGGTGCACATGGCGCACGAGACCGGCGCCTGGAACCTGGGTCTGGCCGTGGCCTTCCTGGCCTGTGCCGCCGCGCCGCGGCTGGCCGCCGGTGCACTGCCCTTCCTGGCCACCTTCACCGGCGTGCTCACCGTCATGACCGTCGCCGACCTGGGTGCCGGCCACGTCACCGCCGACCGGGCCACCGGGCACCTGCTGCTGCTGGCCGGGCTCGTCGTCACCGCCGTGCTGGCCTGGCGCGGGCGGCGGCGCCGCGCGGTCGGTGCCGGGTTCCGGGTGCTCGCGTGAGGCGGGTCGCCCTCCTGCTGCTCGGCCTGGTCGCGTGCGGGCTGCTCGTCGACGTCGGCACCGCCCGTCCGGCCAGCGCGCACGCCACCGTCGTCACCACCTCGCCCGGTGAGGGGGCCCGGCTGGAGGCCGCCCCCGACGAGGTGACCCTGACCTTCGACGAGGGCATCTCGCTCGGTGCCGGCTACGCCCGGGTGCTGGGCGCCGGCGGCGATCGGGTCGACACCGGCGCGGCCACGGTCTCCGACACCACGATCACCGTGCCGCTGCGCGCCGACCTCCCCGACGCCAGCTACGTCGTCACCTACCGGGTCGTGTCGGCGGACTCGCACCCCGTCTCCGGTGCCTACGCCTTCGTCGTCGGGGACGGCGAACTGGTCGCGGCCACCGACGTCGACGCCGGCAGCGACGTCGACCCGGTGGTCGGTGCACTGCTGCCGGTCGCCCGCTGGGTCGGGTTCGCCGGGCTCGCGCTGGGCGTGGGTGTCCCGGTGTTCCTGGTCGCCTGCTGGCCGGCCGGGTGGGCCGCGCCCCGGGCCCGGAGGATGACGCTGGCCGGGCTGGCCGCCGTCGGCGTCGGCGGGCTGCTGTCCTTCCTGCTGCAGGGCCCGTACGCGGCCGCCGTCGGGCTCACCGGGGTGGTCGACCCGCAGCTGTTGTCGACCACCGCCGGGTCGGCGTACGGCGCGACCCTGCTGGTCCGGGTCGTGCTCGCCGCCGGTCTGGCCGCGGTGGCCGTGCTGGCGTTCCGTGGCCGCCCCACCGTCCCGCTGCTGGCCGGGGGCGGGGTGCTGGGGTCCGGGCTCGTGCTGAGCACCGCGGCCGTCGGGCACCCGGTCGCCGGGGCGCTGCCCGGGCTGGCCGTCGTCGTCACCACCGTGCACGTGGCCGCGATGACCGCCTGGCTGGGCGGCCTGGCGGTGTTGCTGGCGGTGGTGCTGCGGCCCGGCGTGGCCGCCGGGGGGCTGGCGACCGCGCTGCCCCGGTACAGCCGGCTGGCCGCCGGGTCGGTGGCCGCGCTGGTGGTGACCGGGGTCGTGCAGTCCGTCCGCGAGGTCGGCACCCTCGGCGCCCTGCTCTCGACCACCTACGGCTGGGTGCTGGTCGCCAAGCTGGTGCTCGTCCTGGGCCTGCTCGCCGTCGCCGGGGTCAGCCGGGTGTGGGTGCAGCAGCGCCTGGGCGCCCCGCGCACCAGCTCGCGCCGGGTGGTCGCGCACGCCTACAGCGAGGACGCCGACGACGAGGACCCCGCCGCCCGCGGTCGCGCCGAGGCCGCCGTCGCCGAGGTCGGTCCGTTCCGCCGGTCGGTGCTGATCGAGCTCGCCGTCGCCGCCGTCGTGCTGGCGCTGTCGGCGGTGCTCGTGGGCACCCCGCCGGCCAAGGCCGCCGTCGCGGACCCGGTCGACGTCACCCTGCCGCTGGAGAGCGCCACCGGGACCGACGGCAGCGTGCAGCTGTCGCTGGACCCGGCCTCGCCGGGCCCGAACACGCTGCACGTCTACCTCTTCGACGACACCGGCCAGCTGACCCAGCCGCAGGCGCTGCGGGTCACGCTGACGGAGGCCCAGCAGCAGATCGGCCCGCTCGACGTCGACCTCGAGCCGGCCGGGCCCGGCCACACCATCGGCGACGCGCAGGTGCCCACTGCCGGCACCTGGACGCTCACCGTCACCGTGCGGCTCGACGAGTTCACCGCCCTCACGGCGGCCACCACCTTCCCCGTGCGCTGACCGGCGCACACCCGATCGACAGGAGAACCATGTCCACCGCACCCCGCCGTCTCGCCGTCCTGACGTTGGCCACCGGCATCGCCGTGGTCGCCGGCAGCGGTGTCGCGTCCGCCCACGTCAACGTCTCCTCGGCCGACGCCGCGCCGGGCGGCTACGGCGTCTTCACCTTCCGGGTGCCCAACGAGAGCGACACGGCCAGCACCACCTCGCTGCGCATCCAGCTGCCCACCGACACCCCGCTGACCTTCGTGCAGGCCGAGCCGGTCGCCGGCTGGACCATCACCCCCACCACCACCCAGCTGGACCCGCCGGTGGAGTCCGACGGCGAGGAGATCACCCAGGCCGTCACCGTCGTGCAGTTCACCGCCGAGACCGGCGGGGGGATCGCCCCCGGCCAGTTCCAGGAGTTCTCGCTGCTGGGCGGCCCCTTCCCGGACGCCGACAGCGTCTCCTTCGCCGCGGTGCAGACCTACAGCGACGGCAGCGAGGCGGCCTGGATCGAGCCGACCGTGGAGGGCCAGGACGAGCCGCAGTACCCCGCGCCGGTGCTGGAGCTCGCCGCCGGGACCGAGGCGGCCGGGGACGCGCACGGCTCGGGGTCCGCGGACGCCGACGCCGGCACCACCACCGAGGCGGCGTCGGGCGACGAGGACGGCAACGGCCTGGCGGTCACCGCGCTGGTGCTGGGTGGGCTCGGCCTGGTCGCCGGCCTGGCCGGACTCGCCCTGGGGCTCACCGCGCGCCGTCGTACCGTGGGGTCGTGAGGGCACCAGTGCACGGACACCGGACCGGACTGGCCGCGACGGCGGTGGGGGCACTGCTCCTGCTGGCCGGCTGCAGCGGCGGTGAGGGCGGCAGTGGTGCCGCGGGCTCCGGGCACGACCACGCCGCGGGCGAGGCCCCGGCGACCGTGTCCGGGCCGTCGAACCCCTACGACGGCCTGTTCCTGCGCGACGCCTACCAGAAGCCGGACTTCACGCTCACCGACCAGACGGGTGCGCCCTACGACTTCGCCGCCCAGACGGCGGACGGGCCGACGCTGTTGTTCTTCGGCTACACCAACTGCCCCGACATCTGCCCCACGACGATGGCCGACGTCGCCATCGCGCTGCAGAGCGTCGACCCGGCGGTGGCCGAGGCGACCCGCGTGGTGTTCGTGACCACCGACCCGACGCGGGACAGCCCCGAGGTGCTGGGGGAGTACCTGGGCCGGTTCTCCACCGGGATCGCCCCGGAGATCGTCGGTCTGACCGGTGACCAGTCGCAGGTCGACGCGGCCCAGCTGTCCGCGGGCGTGCCGCTGGCCGAGGAGATGGGCCAGCAGCACAGCTCGCTGCTGCTGCTGTACGGCACGGACGGCGAGGCCGACGTCGCCTTCGACGCCGGCAACACCTCCCGGGACATCGCGCACGACCTGTCCCTCGTGGCCGCCGAGTGACGGCAGACTGAGCGCCGTGGGCGACGGGGCGGTGCGGCGGGCCGGTGCGCGGGCGCTGACCGTGCTGCTCGGCCTCGTCGCCGTGCTCGCGCTGGCCGGTCCGGCGGTCGCGCACGTGGGCAGCGGCGCTGCGGGCAGCGACTTCGACGGCCGGGTCACCTCGGTGTCTCCCGCGGTGCCGGGGCTCACCGTGCGGGTGCTCCAGTTCGGCGACGAGATCGAGGTGGTCAACACCACCGACACCGAGCTCTCCGTGCCGGGCTACTCCGGTGAGCCCTACCTGCGGATCGGCCCGGACGGCGTCTGGCGCAACAGCCGCAGCCCGGCCACCACGATCAACCTGGACCGCTTCGCCCGCACCGAGCTGCCCGAGGACGCCGACGCGCAGGCGACCCCGGTCTGGGAGCAGGTCTCCACCCAGCCGCAGTACGTGTGGCACGACCACCGCACGCACTGGATGAGCGAGGGCCTGCTGCCCCCGGAGGTGGCCGCGGACCCGACCAGCGAGCACACCGTCTTCGCCTGGACCGTGCCGATGTCCCTCGGCGGCGCCCCGGTCGACGTCGAGGGGGTGCTCACCTGGTCCCCGCCGCCACCGGCCTGGCTGGTGTGGCCGGTGTACCTGCTGCTCCTCGGGCTGGTGGTGGCCGCCGGCCTGCGCGCACCCCGCGCCCTCGCCGCCGCCCTGGCCGTCGGCGCCGCCGCCTCGCTGTGGCACGCGCTCAGCACGCCGGCCCCGGCGGTGAGCGTGAGCTCGCACCTGGCAGCCGTGGCCTCCGCCCTGCTGCCTGCGCTGCTGGTCGGGGCCGTGGCGCTGCTGGGTGTCCGGGCCGCGTCGCGCGGGCGCGGCTCGCTGACCGGGGTGCTCGCCGTCGTCGCCGGGTGGCTGCTGCTGGTTCAGGGACTGCCCGACGTCGACGTGCTCTGGACGGCGAACGTGCTGGGCACCGGGCCCGCGCTGCTGGCCCGGGCCGCGGTGGCGGTGCTGCTGGCCGGTGGACTCGGCCTGGTCGTCGGCGGTGCGCTGGCGGCCCGCCGGTGGCGGGCGGTCGAGACCGTCCCGGCCTGACCCGCCGAGAGGATGGTCACGGGTTCAACCACCTTCGGCGTGGGCACACCCTCCACCTGTGACACCTCTCCGCGTGCTGTCCGCCGTCCTCGCGTCGACGGCCCTGCTCGGTGGCTGCGCTGCGGAGAACGACCTGGGGCAGACCGCCGCCCAGGAGCGGCCCGGGCACGAGTCTGCTGCCCAGGTCGAGGTGAGCAAGGACGTCACGGTCACCGCCGCGCGACTGCAGCGCCCGGCCGACGGCGACCTGGCCGCCGGTGACGACGTCGTCCTCGGGCTGACGGTGAGCAACACCGGCGGGTCCGACGACGAGCTGGTGTCGGTCACGGGGACCGGCTTCGGCGCTGTCCTGGGTGGCCCGTGGACGGTGCCGGCCGGGGGCGAGCTGACCGCCGGTGGTCCGGGGGCGGACACGCTCACCCTCCCCGGGCTCCTCGCGGGTCTGCCGGTCGGGGACGCCCTGCAGGTCACGTTCGTCTTCGAGCGTTCCGGCGACGTGACGCTGACCGTGCCCTACGAGGGCTGACCCGCCGGGGGTCCCGCCCCGCGGATCAGCGCCGGTCGTGGCAGGCTCGGGGACGTGGGCGGGGTCGCGCAGGTGCAGCTGCTGGCAGCCCAGGGTCCCCCGCCGGGCGCCGCGCCCAACCTGGGCCTGGCCGTCCTGCTGGCGCTGCTGTCGGCGTGCGCCTTCGCCGTCTCCACCGTCGTCCAGCACCGGGCCGCCACCGCGGCCGGTGAGGACCTGCCGCAGGGCGCGGTCCTCCGGCTGGTCGGCAAGCTGGTCCGCAACCGGGCCTGGATCGCCGGGCAGGGCGCCGCGCTGGCGGGGTTCCTGCTGCACGCCGCCGCGCTGAAGTTCGGGCCGGTCGTCGTCGTGCAGCCGCTGCTCAGCGGTGGGCTGGTCATCTCCCTGGCCCTGGGTGCAGTGGTGGACCGCCGGCACGCCGACCGGGTGCTGCCCGAGCGGGGTCAGTGGATCGCCGCCGGCGTGGTCGCGGTGACCCTCGGTCTCTTCGTCGTCTCCGCCATGCCGCGGCACGGCTCGTCCTACGCCGACCCGACCGCGTTGCTGGCGTGCGCCGGGGGAGCGGCCCTGTTGATGGTGGGCGCGGCCCTGTGGGCGCTGCGTCCGGACGCCCCGCACAAGGCGCTGGCCCTGGGGGTGGCGGCCGGTGGCGGTTTCGGCATCACCGGACTGGTGCTCAAGGACGTCGTCGCGCACCCGCCGGCGGAGCTGCTCACCAGCTGGACCACCTACCTGCTGCTGGTCTCCGGTGCGGCCTCCATCGTCTTCGCCCAGTGGGCCTACCAGTCCGGGGCGCTCATCGAATGCCTGCCGGTGATGGCCGTGCTGGAGCCGCTGGTCGCGGTCGGGCTGGCGGCGCCGGTGTACGGCGAGCAGCTCGCACCCGGGTTCCTGGCGACCACCGGGCAGGTCGTCGGGGTGGTCGGGCTGGTGGTCGGGGTGGCCGTGCTGGCCCGGCGGACCGCGGCCCGGGAGACCACGGGCGTGCCGCTGGCCGTCCCGGCACCGGCACCGGCCCCGCACCCGCACCCCCGCCGGCGGGGCTGACCCTCCCGACCGGATCGGCCCGAATGACAGCGATGTCATTTGGCACACGGCGTGTCTCGGGAGACGCGCCGTCCAGGGGGTCACAGGCAGGTCACGGCTCGTTACGTTGTGCGGCATCGGTCGCGGTGCGCGGTCGGGGGACGCACACACCGGGGGACGCAGCATGGCGGCAGGTCGCAGCGCGGGACGGGCCACCACCGGCGCACGCGCGCTCCGCCGCCGACCGGCCGCCCTGCTCGTCGCACTCGCCCTGGGCGGTGTCCTCGCCGGGGTCGTCGGACTGCCCGCCGTCCCCGCCGCGACCGCCGACAGCAGCGTCGCCGAGGTCCTGCTGGCCTCGGAGGACGCGGCGTTCGCCGACGAGGTCATGCCGCAGATGGCGATCACCGAGGCCGAGGCGCAGGAGCGGCTGGTCGAGGTCGCGGCGTCCCGGGCGCAGCGCGAGGCCGACGCGGTCGCTGCCGCCGAGGCCGCCCGGCCCGACGCGGTGGCGCCCGTCGACGGCGCCCGGATGACGACCTGCTTCTGTCAGCGCTGGGGCACCATGCACTGGGGCATCGACCTCGCCGCCCCGATGCTCACCCCCGAGTACGCGGCGGAGGACGGCGTCGTCGTCCGGGCCGGTGCGGCCAGCGGCTACGGCCAGGCCGTCTACGTCCTGGGCGTCAGCGGCGACGTGACCGTCTACGGCCACATGGAGGAGATCGAGGTCTCCGCCGGCGACACGGTGCAGGCCGGCGACACGATCGCGCTGCTGGGCAGCCGCGGGCAGTCCACCGGACCGCACCTGCACTTCGAGGTGCACGTGGGCGGCATGAACGGCCCGCCCACCGACCCGGTCGAGTGGCTCCGCGAGCGCGGCGTCGAGCTCTGACCGACGCCCCCGCCTAGGGGCGGAAGCGGTAGCCCATCCCGGGTTCGGTGTGCAGGTACCGCGGGTGGGCGGGGTCGGGTTCCAGCTTGCGGCGCAGCTGGGCCAGGTAGACCCGCAGGTAGTTGGTCTCGGTCTCGTACGCCGGGCCCCACACCGACTGCAGCAGCTGCCGCTGGCCGACCAGCCGGCCCGGCGCGCGCACCAGCTCCGACAGCAGCGCCCACTCGGTCGGGGTCAGCCGCACCGGGACGCCGTCGACGGTGACCTGCCGGGCGGCCAGGTCCACGGTGAAGTGGTCGGTGACGACGACGGGGTCGGTGGTCTCGGTGGACCGCCGGCGCAGCACCGCGCGCAGCCGGGCCAGCAGCTCGTCCATGTCGAAGGGCTTGGTCACGTAGTCGTCGGCGCCGGCGTCCAGCGCGGCGACGGCGTCCGCGCTGGCGGTGCGGGCGGTGAGCACCAGCACGGGGCCGGTGAACCAGGGCCGGAGCCCGGCGAGCACCTCCGTGCCGTCCAGGTCGGGCAGGCCCAGGTCCAGGACGACGACGTCGGGGTGCGACGCGGCGGCCTCGCGGAGCGCGGTGGCGCCGTCGGGGGCCACGACGACCTCGTGCCCGGCGGCGCGCAGGGTGATCCGCAGGGCGCGCAGCAGCTGGGGGTCGTCGTCGACGACCAGCACCCGGCTCATGCCGCGACCTGCAGCGACAGCACCATGGTCAGCCCGCCGCCGGGGGTGTCCTCGGCGTCCAGCGTGCCGCCCATGGCCTCGGTGAGCCCGCGGGCCACGGCCAGCCCCAGCCCGACGCCGTGCCCGGACGGGGCGTCGCCGAGCCGCTGGAACGGGGCGAAGACCCGCTCCCGGTCGGCGGCGGGCACGCCCGGACCGCGGTCGACGACCCGCAGCTCGACCCGGTCGCCGACGGTGCCGGCGGTGACGGCGAGTGCCCCGGCGGGGGCGTGCCGGGCGGCGTTGTCCACCAGGTTGGCGACCACGCGCTCCAGCAGGCCGGGGTCGGCGAGCACCGGCGGCAGGTCGTCGGGGGCGGTGACGGCGACCCTGGCGGGGTCTTCCAGCCAGGTCAGGGCACGGTGCACGACGCCCACCAGGTCGGCGGGTGCGGTGACCGGGGTGACGGCGCCGGCCTGCAGCCGGCTCATGTCCAGCAGGTTGTCCACCAGCCCGGTGAGCCGGTCGGCCGAGACGTCCACGGTCTCGACGAGCTCCTCGCGGTCGGCGTCGGTGAGCGCCAGCTGGGTGGAGCGCAGCGCGGAGGACGCGGCCTTGATGCCGGCCAGCGGGGTGCGCAGGTCGTGGCTGACGGCGGCCAGCAGGGCCGTGCGCATGCTGTTGCCGGCGGCCAGCCGGTCGGCCTCGGCGGCGGCGACGGCGAGCCGGCCCTGCTGCAGCGCGACCGCGGCCTGCTCGGCGAAGGCGACCAGCACCCGGCGGTCCCCGGGGGTCAGCACCCGGCCGGTGAGCTGCAGGTCCAGGGTGTCGGTGACGGTCAGGGAGTCGACGTCCCCGACCGGGGTGCCGCAGGAGCCGACCACCGCACCGTCCTCGACGAGGGCGACCGAGTGCAGCCCGAACGCCTCGCGGACCTGCTCGAGCAGGCTGGGCAGCGCCTGGGCCCCGGCCAGCACGGAGCGTGACAGTGAGGCCAGCAGCGCGGTCTCGGCGCGCGACCGGGCGGCCGCGGTGGCCCGGCGGGCGGAGCGGTCCACGACGGTGGCCACGGCGACCGCGACGACCAGGTACCCGCCGAGGGCGACGACGTCGTCGAGCTGGTCGACGGTGAGCCGGCCGGTGGGCTGGGTGAAGTACCAGTTCTCGGCCAGCCCACCGACGACGGCCGCCACCAGGGCGGGGTACAGCCCGCCGACCAGGGCGACGGCGACGACGAGCAGCAGGAAGACCAGCAGCACGCTGGCGAGTGACAGGGCGGGGCCGGCGGCCAGGCACAGCGCGGTGACCGCCGGGACGCCCAGCAGCGCGACGGCGAGGCCGGCCCAGCGGCGGCGGGCGGTGAGCGCGCCGGTCAGCGGGGGCAGTCGCAGCCCTCGGGACCCGGCGGCGGCGTGGGTGACGGTGTGCACGTCGATCTCGCCGGACCGGGCGACCACCGCCCCGCCCACGCCGCCCCGGAGGGCGCGCGCCCAGCGGCTGCGCCGTGAGGTGCCGACGACGAGCTGGGTGGCGTCCACCCCACGCGCGAACTCCAGCAGGGCGCCGGCGACGTCGTCCCCGACGACCTGGTGGTACGTGCCGCCGAGGGACTCGACGAGCGCGCGCTGGGCGCGCAGCGCCGCGGGGGAGGCCCCGGTGAGGCCGTCGGAGCGCAGCACGTGCACGGCCAGCAGCACGCCGTCCCCACCGCGGCGGGCGACCCGGGCGGCGCGGCGCACCAGCGTCTCGCCCTCCGGGCCGCCGGTGAGGGCGACGACGACCCGCTCGCGGGTCTCCCAGACGTGGTCGATGTCGTGCTCGGCGCGGTAGCGGCGCAGTCCCTCGTCGACCCGGTCGGCCAGCCACAGCAGGGCCAGCTCGCGCAACGCGGTCAGGTTGCCGACCCGGAACCAGGCGCCCATGGCGGCGTCGACGCGCTCGGCCGGGTAGACGTTGCCGTGCGCCAGCCGCCGGCGCAGCGACTCCGGCGACATGTCGACCAGCTCGACCTGGTCGGCCCGCCGGACCACCTCGTCGGGCACCGTCTCGCCCTGGGTGACGCCGGTGATCTGGGCGACGACGTCGGTGAGGCTGGCCAGGTGCTGCACGTTCACCGTGGTCAGCACGCAGATGCCGGCCGCGACGAACTCCTCGACGTCCTGCCAGCGGAACCGGTTGCGGGAGCCGGGGGCGTTGGTGTGCGCGAGCTCGTCGACGACGACGACCTCGGGGTGCCGGGCGAGCACGCCGTCGACGTCGAGCTCGGACAGCGTGACGCCGCGGTGGGTGACGGTCGCGCGGGGGAGGACCTCGAGACCCTCGAGCTGGGCCCGGGTGCGGTCCCGGCCGTGGGTCTCCACGACACCGACGACGACGTCGGTGCCCCGGGCCGCGCGCCGGTGCGCCTCGCCCAGGGCGGCGAAGGTCTTCCCGACGCCTGGTGCGGCGCCCAGGTAGACGCGCAACGTGCCCCGGCCCATGTGCTCCATGATCACCCCGCCGCGGGCCGCGCCGGTGCTCCCGGCGTCAAGGTCGCGTCAGGATCTGCCCCGCGGGGGTGACTCCGGGTCACGTCGTGGCGACCGGCGTCCTCGGACGGGTGGCAGGCGCGCCCCGACGGTGCGACCCACGGCGCGCGAGGACTGGACGGTCCGGTTCCGGAGCACTCGCGGGGGACGAAGGTCCCTCGAGCCTCGGCAACCGTGCCGGCGTCGTCTTCTGTGAACGACGCACCCGGTCCCCCGCGGACCGGAGACGGGAGCGCCGACGTGACGTCGGTCCTCGACCACCCCACCCTGTCCACCCGCGGCCGGCGGCTCACCGTGGCCGGCAGCCTCGCCGCCGCGCTGCTGCTGGTCACCGTGGGCTCGCTGGGCACCGCCACCCCGGCGCGGGCGGCGACCGCCGTCGGGCTGGGTGCGGCGGACTCCTTCGCCGTGCTCGCCGGCGCCGGCATCACCAACACCGGCCCGACCACGCTGACCGGGGACACCGGCACCTTCCCGACGACGTCGGTCACCGGCGGCGCCTCGATCACCCAGACCGGGACGGCGCACGGCGGGGACGCCGTCACCCAGCAGGCCAAGACCGACCTGGTGACCGCCTACGACAGCGCGGCCGCCCAGCAGCCGCCGACGGCGCTGCCCGCCGACCCCACCGGGCTGACCCTCGTGCCCGGCGTCTACACCCAGGCGGTCGACATCGACCTGTCCGGCGTCCTCACCCTGGACGCCGGGGGGACGCCGTCGGCGGTGTTCGTCTTCCAGGCCGGTCGCGACCTGCTGACCGCCAGCAACAGCCGCATCGACCTGGTGAACGGCGCGCAGGCCTGCAACGTGTTCTGGCAGGTCGGGGCCTCCACGACGCTGGGCACCGGCAGCCTGCTGCGCGGCACGGTGCTGGCGCTGACCTCGATCACCGCACAGACCTCGGCGGTCGTCGAGGGGCGGCTGCTGGCCCGCAACGGCGCGGTCACCCTGGACTCGAACACGATCACCCGGCCGGCGTGCGTGACGACCCCGACCACCACGCCGACCACCACGCCGACCACCACGCCGACCACCACGCCGACGACCACCCCGACCACCAGCGCCGGCCCGACGACGACGCCGCCGGTGGTCACCCCGCCGACCGCGACCTCCCCGGCGCCGACCCCGGCGGCCACCGCCACCGCGACTCCCGCACCCGGCCCGGCGACGCGTCCGGGCGGGAACGGCGGGAACGGCGGGAGTGGCGGCACGGGCGGCCGTGGTGACGGCGGCACGACCGGCTCCGGTGGGTACTCGCAGGTCGACGTGGTCCCGCGTGGCTCGGTGGACACCGGCGACGGTTCCGCCGTCCGTCCGTGACCCGGTACGGCCGGGCTCGGCGGACCTCCCTGTCCGCGCTGGCCGCCCTGCTGCTGGCCGGCTGCGGGTCGGCTGCGGCAGCCCCGGACCCGGCACCGGCGCCCGCGGCCGTGTCCGCGGCCGCAGCCGCCCCGACGGTCGCCGCGCCCGTGGTGCTCACCGCGTCGAGGCCGCTGCGGGTCCGGGTGCCGGCCATCGGCGTCGACTCCGGGCTGGTGGACCTGGGCCTGCAGGCCGACGGCTCCCTGGAGGTGCCCGCGGAGGGCTTCCCCGCGGGCTGGTTCACCGGCTCCCCGACCCCGGGCGAGCGCGGCCCGGCCGTGCTGGCCGGGCACGTCGACTGGGCCGGGTCGCCCGGCGTCTTCGCCGAGCTCGCGCAGCTGGCACCCGGGGACGCCGTGCTCGTCGACCGGACCGACGGCAGCACCGCCACCTTCGTGGTGACCCTGGTCGACCAGGTCGCCAAGGCCGACTTCCCGACCGAGGAGGTGTACGGCGACCTCGGGCACGCCGGGCTGCGGCTGATCACCTGCGGCGGGGAGTTCGACGGCTCCACCGGGGACTACCTGGACGACGTCGTCGTCTACGCCGACCTGGTGGCCTGACCCGGCTCCCCGCCCGCGCCCGCCGTCAGGACGGCGTCAAGGGCCGGGCACCGCGGCGTCAAGGACCCGTCAAGAGGCCGTTCGGGGGCCTCCGGCGCTCCTAACGTCGCCGACCGCGAGGGCCCGACGACGGGTCGGCCCCGCGGGAGGAAGAGGTGCGACTCAGGTGACCGATGTGGTCTACGTGCTCCTGACGCTGGCGGTCTTCGGGCTGCTGGCGCTGGCCGTGCGCGGGGTGGAGCGGCTGTGACCGAGACCTGGGTCGGGTTGGCGGTCGCCGTGGGGCTGGTCGCCTACCTGCTGGCGACGCTGCTGTTCCCGGACCGGTTCTGATGACCGGCTGGCTGCAGGTCGGGCTGCTCGTGGTGGCGCTGGCCGTCGTCCACAGGCCGCTGGGTGACTGGATGGCGCGGGTGTACACCAGCCCGGCGCACTGGCGGGTGGAGGAGCTGGTCTACCGGGCGGTCGGCGTGGACGCCGACTCCGAGCAGCGCTGGCCCACCTTCCTGCGCAGCGTGCTGGCGTTCTCCCTGGTCGGGGTGCTGGCGCTGTACGCGCTGCAGCGGGTGCAGGGGCTGCTGCCCCTGGGCAACGGGATGGCCGGGGTCGAGCCCTCCAGTGCCTGGAACACCGCGGTCAGCTTCGTGACCAACACGAACTGGCAGGGCTACGCGGGTGAGTCGACGATGGGCCACCTGGTCCAGATGGCCGGCCTCGCCGTGCAGAACTTCGTGTCCGCCGCGGTCGGGCTGGCGGTGCTCGCGGCCCTGGTCCGCGGGTTCGCCCGGGCCGGCACCGACCGGCTGGGCAACGCGTGGGTCGACGTCACCCGCTCGGTGGTCCGGCTGCTGCTGCCGCTGGCCGTGCTCGCCACGGTGGTGCTGGTCCTCGGCGGTGTCGTGCAGAGCCTGCGGGCCGGCACCGACGTGTCGACGCTGGCCGGGGGCACCCAGTGGGTGCCCGGCGGGCCGGTGGCCTCGCAGGAGGCGATCAAGGAGCTGGGCACCAACGGCGGCGGGTTCTTCAACGCCAACTCCGCGCACCCCTTCGAGGGGCCGACCGCCTGGGTGTCGCTCTTCCAGGTCTTCCTCATGCTGCTGATCCCGTTCTCGCTGCCCCGCACGTTCGGCGCGATGGTCGGCGACCGGAAGCAGGGGTACGCGATCCTCGGCGTGATGGCCACGCTGGCCACGATCTCGGTGTCGCTGTTGAGCGGGTTCCAGGCCGGGGCGCTCCCGGAGGGCCAGGAGGTCCGCTTCGGCGGACCGCTGTCCGCGCTCTTCGCGGCGTCCACCACGCTGACCTCGACCGGGGCGGTCAACGCCCAGCACGACTCGCTGAGCCCGCTCGGCGGCATGGTCACGTTGTTCGACATGATGCTGGGCGAGGTCGCGCCCGGCGGGGTGGGCTCCGGGCTCTACGGGATGCTGGTGCTCGCCGTCGTCGCCGTCTTCGTCGCGGGCCTCATGGTCGGCCGGACGCCGGAGTACCTGGGCAAGAAGCTCGGCCGCCGGGAGATGACCCTGGCCTCCCTCTACATCCTCACCACCCCGGCGATCGTGCTGGTCGGGACGGCGGTCGCGGTCAGCCTGCCGGCCGGGCAGGCCGGGATGCTCAACGACGGGCCGCACGGTCTCTCCGAGGTGCTCTACGCCTTCACCTCCGCCGGCAACAACAACGGCTCCGCGTTCGCCGGGCTCAGCGCGAACACGACCTTCTACAACACCGCGCTCGGGCTGGCCATGCTGCTGGGCCGCTTCGTGCCGATCGTGCTGGTCCTCGCCCTGGCCGGCCGCCTGGGCGAGCAGGGCCGCACGCCGGTCACCGCCGGCACCCTCCCCACGCACCGGCCGCTGTTCGCCGGCCTGCTCACCGCCGTCGTCCTCGTGGTCGTCGGTCTCACCTACTTCCCCGTGCTCGCGCTCGGGCCTCTCGCCGAAGGACTCTCATGACCGCCGTCGTGCTGGACCGACCTGCTCCCGAGCAGGCGCCCCGGCCCACCATCGAGTGGGGGCCGGCGCTGGCCGGCGCCGTCCGCAAGCTGGACCCCCGGGGCCTGGTCCGCCAGCCCGTGGTGTTCACCGTCTGGGTCGGCTCGGTGTTCTCCACCGTGCTCGCCGTGGCCGACCCCTCGGTGTTCGGCTGGGCGATCGCGGTGTGGCTGTGGCTGACCGTGCTGTTCGCCAACGTCGCCGAGGCCGTCGCCGAGGGGCGCGGGAAGGCGCAGGCGGCGTCCCTGCGGAAGGCCAAGACCACCGCGGTCGCGGTGCTGGAGGACGGCCGTGAGGTGCCGGCGGCCTCGCTGACCCCGGGGGACCGGGTGGTGGTGGTCGCCGGCCAGGTGGTCCCCGGGGACGGCGACGTCGTCGAGGGCATCGCCAGCGTCGACGAGTCGGCGATCACCGGGGAGTCCGCGCCGGTGATCCGGGAGTCCGGCGGCGACCGCTGTGCGGTGACCGGCGGGACGACGGTGCTCTCGGACCGGGTGGTCGTGCAGATCACCAGCAAGCCGGGGGAGACCTTCGTCGACCGGATGATCGCCCTGGTCGAGGGCGCCTCGCGGCAGAAGACCCCGAACGAGACGGCGCTGGACATCCTGCTGTCCTCGCTGACCATCGTCTTCGTCCTGGCCGTGGTGACGCTGCAGCCGATCGCCGCCTGGTCGGGCGCCGGGCAGTCGCTGACCGTGCTCATCGCGCTGGTGGTCTGCCTCATCCCCACGACGATCGGGGCGCTGCTGTCGGCCATCGGCATCGCCGGGATGGACCGGCTGGTGCAGCGCAACGTGCTGGCGATGAGCGGGCGGGCCGTGGAGGCCGCCGGCGACGTCGGCACGCTGCTGCTGGACAAGACCGGCACCATCACGCTGGGCAACCGGCAGGCGGCGTCGTTCCGCCCCGTCGGCGACGCGTCCCCCGAGGACGTCGCTGCTGCGGCGGTGCTGGCGTCGCTGGCCGACGAGACGCCGGAGGGCCGGTCGGTCGTCGTCCTCGGTGGAGGAGCGGTGCCGCGACCCGAGGGTGCCTTTTTCGTGGAGTTCACCGCGCAGACCCGGATGAGCGGGGTCGACCTGCCCGACGGCCGGCAGCTGCGCAAGGGCGCGGCAGGTGCGGTGCAGGCCTGGGTGCGCTCGCTGGGCGGTGCGGTGCCCACCGAGGTGCCCGGCGTCGTCGCCGAGGTCTCGACGGCCGGCGGGACGCCGCTGCTGCTGGCCTCCGCCGGCCCGGACGGCGCGCGGGTGCTCGGCGTCATCGAGCTCAAGGACGTCGTCAAGCCCGGCATGCGCGAGCGCTTCGACGAGCTGCGCCGGATGGGCATCCGCACCGTGATGATCACCGGGGACAACGAGGCGACGGCGCGGGCCATCGCCGCCGAGGCCGGGGTGGACGACGTCCTGGCGGAGGCGACGCCGGAGGACAAGCTGGCCCTCATCGCCCGCGAGCAGGAGGGTGGCCGGCTGGTCGCGATGACCGGCGACGGGACCAACGACGCCCCCGCGCTGGCGCAGGCCGACGTCGGGGTGGCGATGAACACCGGGACGTCGGCGGCCAAGGAGGCCGGCAACATGGTCGACCTGGACTCCGACCCGACCAAGCTGATCGAGATCGTCGCTATCGGCAAGCAGCTGCTCATCACCCGCGGCTCGCTGACCACGTTCTCCATCGCCAACGACCTGGCCAAGTACTTCGCGATCCTGCCGGCGATGTTCGCCCCGGCCTTCCCGGGCCTGGACACCCTCAACGTGATGCGGCTGTCCTCGCCGGAGTCGGCGATCCTGTCGGCCGTCGTGTTCAACGCGCTGATCATCGTGGCGCTGGTGCCGCTGGCTCTGCGGGGCGTGCGCTACCGACCCGGGACGGCCTCGGCCCTGCTGTCCCGCAACCTGCTGGTCTACGGCGTCGGCGGCGTGGTGCTGCCCTTCGTCGGGATCAAGGCCATCGACCTGCTCGTCTCCTCCATCCCCGGGATCGCGTGATGCTCCGACAGCTCCTCGCCGCCGTCCGTGCCGTGTTGGTGGCCACCGTGGTCCTCGGCCTGGCGTACCCGCTGCTGATGACCGGCCTGGCCCAGGTGGTCGCCCCGGCCCGGGCCGACGGCTCGCTGGTGACCGTCGACGGGACCGTCGTGGGGTCCGCGCTCATCGGGCAGGGCTTCGTGTCCGCGGACGGCGACCCGCTGCCCCGGTACTTCCAGTCCCGGCCCTCGGCAGGCGACTGGGACGGCCGGGCGTCGGGCGGGTCGAACCTGGGGCCGTCGTCCCCGGAGCTGGCCGAGGCGGTCGCCACCCGCCGGGCCGAGGTCGCCGCGTTCAACGGCGTCCCCGAGTCGGCCGTGCCCGACGACGCGGTGACGACGTCGGCGTCCGGGCTGGACCCGCACATCTCCCCGGCCTACGCCCAGCTGCAGGTGGCCCGGGTCGCCGAGGCCCGCGGGGTGCCCGTCTCCGAGGTGGCCGACCTGCTCGCCGAGGCCACCCACGGCCGTGACCTGGGTTTCATCGGCGCGCCGCACGTGGACGTGCTGGAGCTCAACGTCGCCCTGGACCGGGCCTTCGACTGACCGACGGCCGAGGGGGCGTGCGGCACGCCCCGGCGCCCCCTCGGCCGTCACTCGGCGACACGCAGGTGGACAGGACCCCCCTCCGGGGAGGCCGCGCGGGGACTGTATGGTTGTCCACGGCTCGGACACACCAGACCGGGTCGCAAGGGGCTGTGGCGCAGCTGGTAGCGCACCACACTGGCAGTGTGGGGGTCAGGGGTTCGAGTCCCCTCAGCTCCACCCCGATGACCAGGCCGTTCTCCATCTGGAGGACGGCCTGAGTCGTCTCTGGTTGCAGTTCTGGTTGCAGTTTGCCCACCCTTACCTGGCAGCAGCAGGGCGCTCATCCGGTCGGCGGCCTCACGGGCCAGCGCCGGCATGACGTGGCTGTAGATGTCCATGGTGGTGCGCATCTGGCTGTGGCCGAGCAGCTCCATGACGACCCTCGGGTGGACGTTCTCGCTCAGCAGCAGCGTCGCGGCGGTGTGCCGGCCGTCGTGCAGCCGGACGTGCCGCACGCCGGCGGCCTGGAGCAGCCGGGTCCAGTCGTCGTGGTCGGTCTTCTTGTCGATCGGCCGGCCGTTGGGCTGGGCGAACACCAGGTCCTCGTCGTGCCACTCGGAGCCGGCCAGCATCTGCTCGCCGAGCTGCGCGGCCTTGTGGCGGTGCAGCTCGTCGACGAGAGGCAGCGGCAGGGCGAGCGTGCGCTGGCTGCGGCGGGTCTTGGGCTCCTCGTAGATCAGTCCGCCGCCGCGGACCCGGTGGATGCTCCGCCGGACCGTCAACGTGCCGGTGAGCAGGTCGATGTCCTTCCACTGCAGGGCCAGGGCCTCGGACTGTCGCAGGCCGAGGGCGAGGGCGACGGTCCAGCGCGCGGAGTTGCGCACATGAGCCGCGGCTCCCAGGACGGCGCGGGCCTCGCCGAGGTCGAGGGCGGTGGCGAGGTCGCTCTGTTTCTGAGCTGGTGGGTCGACGAGCCCGGCCACGTTGCGCGCGACGTGGCCCCGTTGCATGGCGACGGTGAGCGCTCGGGACAGGATGCGGTGATGGCGCAGCACGGTGGCGGGGGAGTAGCCGGCGTCGAGGAGCGCGGTGTAGAGCTGGTCGAGGTGCTCGGGGCGCAGCCGGTCGAGGCGGTGCCGTCCGAGTCCGGGGATCAGGTGCTTGCGGACAGCGGACTCGTAGCTCTCCAGGGTCCGCTGCCGCACCCGGCGCGGGGCGATGGTGGTGAGCCAGTGCTCCAGCCAGTCAGCGACGGTCGGGGTGGAGACGGCGCTGAGGGTCCCGGCGTCGCGCTTGCGTTCCAGGTCGCGGACCTTCGCGACGACCACGGCCCGGGTCTTGCCGGTGACGTGCCGGCGGTCGGCCTTGCCGGTCAGGGTGAAGCCGACGGAGACGTAGCCATGCCACCGCCCGTCGGCGTCCTGGTAGATCGTCGACTCGCCGTTCGAGGCGCGTCCCGCCATCGGTTACCCCTGGGTCGTGGGCTGGAGTGTCAGTCTGGCCGAGCGATCCGACACCGGCGGAGCGGTTGTGGACTCACGCGGCATCGGGCGACGTCGGGCCGAGTTCGAAGAGTTCACGCTGGTCCGTGGTGGTCCGGGCCCGGCGCAGCGTGCGGGGGGCTTCCAGGCCGCGAACGTAGCGTTCGAGCTCGCTGCGGGAGAGGCGGCAGCTCCGGCCGATGTGGACGGGGCGCAGGTCGCCAGCCTTCATCAGCGCGTAGACCGTCGTGCGCCCGAGGCGGAGCACCGTGGCGGCCTCCTCGGGTGTTAGGAGCAGCGGGTTGCTGGAGACCGGCTCCTGAGGTCGCTGCGCGTCGCTCATCTCGCCCTCCTCGGCGCGTGGCCTCGTGCGCCGGCGACGGCCGGCGCCTCACGCCTACCTGGAGAAGGCGCCAATCCCGGCCCATTGGTGACAGTGCCGGGCCGAGCTTCTGTTTTTCTCCAGTCCCTGCTGTCCGAGCTCCTGATCACCTGGGGCCGACGGTCGTCGAGTTGCTCGGTCTCCTGACCTGCTCCGGCGCGTCTTCGGTTTTCCTCCAGTACGTCAACCAGTTCGGGCGGTGTCATGCGGTCGCAGCGCAGGCATCGAGGGTCCCGCTCGACGAGGTCCGCACGATCCGGGGCTCGGCGTGCTAGGTGTACTGCCCGGACAGGTTGGTGCACGGTCTCTGTTCGAGGCTGATCTTGATGTGAGGAGGGACCTCCGGGTTCTGT
>NZ_CEEDOS010000003.1:0-166625 GCF_979256525.1 Klenkia sp. AC732
AAGGCACCCCGTGACTGGGGTTGAACATATGGCACTGACTTTCGGCACGCTGTTGAGTTCTCAAGGAGCGGACGCGCTCGAACCCCGGCCCTGTGGGCCTTCGATGTCGAGGCTGGTTTGTCCTGCTCGCGCCGGGCTCCGCATCTGGACTGACTTCGTGAGTCTGTCCGGCGGCCGTTTCCTTGTCGCTCGGCGCAAAGAGAAAGTTACGTGCCCGGACACCTCCCGTCAAACAGCTCGCCACCCCGATCGGGGCATCCAGTGCCGTAGAGCGACCGGGAAGCAGTGAAACCGCTGGTCAGCGAGTTGCGAGTCTGACCATTCTGCGAGGCAGGTCACGTGTCGGCCGTGTGTCAGCCCGGTGTGTCCCGCCCCAGGGACCTCACGCGCCACACCCGCACCGCCCGGGAACGGGCGAGAGACGGCCGCGGCCCGGCCGCGCACCTCGAGAGGGCGGGGCCGGGCCGGGAACACGACGGGTCAGGGGGTCAGGGGGAGGGGTGTCAGAGACCCAGGAGGGAGTCGATCCCGATGGTGAGCCCAGGACGGCGGGACACCTCTCGCACCGCGAGCAGGACACCGGGCATGAACGAGGCACGGTCGTAGGAGTCGTGGCGCAGGGTCAGCGTCTCCCCCGGCGAACCCATCAGGACCTCCTCGTGCGCGACCAGCCCGGCCAGGCGCACCGAGTGGACGGGCACCCCCTCCACGTCGGCACCCCGGGCACCCGGGAGGGACGACCCCTCCTCCGTGGCGTCGGGAGCCGGCGCCATGCCGGCGGCGCGGCGGGCCTCGGCGACCAGGCGGGCGGTGCGGGCCGCCGTCCCGGAGGGGGCGTCCACCTTGGCCGGGTGGTGCAGTTCCACGACCTCCACCGAGGGGAAGAACCGCGCGGCCTCGGCGGCGAAGCGCATGAGGAGCACTGCGCCGATGCCGAAGTTGGGCGCGATGACCACACCGAGCTCGGGCTTGGGGGCCAGCCACTCCCGGACGGTCGCGATCTTGTCCTCGTCGAAGCCCGTCGTCCCGACCACGCAGTGGATGTTCTGGTCGATGCAGAACCGGATGTTCTCCATGACCGACTCGGGACGGGTGAAGTCGACCGCCACGTCCGCGCCACCGTCGGCGACGTTGAACAGCCACTCGCTGCCCTCGACCATCGCGACCAGCTCGAGGTCGTCGGCGTCGTTCACGGCCTTGCACACCTCCACGCCCATCCGGCCGCGGGCCCCGAGGACGGCGACAGAGGTCAGGGGTTCCTCGGGGGTGGGGACCGGAGTGAGGGACGAGGTGCTGGTGGTCATGCCCGGCACTCTCACCAACGCAGGACCGGGATGCAAGCCGGTCAGCGTGCCGGGGCGACCCGGGTGGCCAGCCGCCACAGCAGCAGGCCCACCAGGAGTCCGCCCACGTCGGCGAGCCAGTCCCCCACCGAGGCGTCACGGCCCACCAGTGCCGTCCCCTGGACGACCTCGGACCCGGCGGCGTAGACGACCAGGGCGACGGCCACGACCCGTTCGCGGAGCCCGGCCCAACGGCTGCTGAACGCCAGTGCGGCGAAGAGCGCTGCGTGGACGACCTTGTCCAGGCCGGGCGGGGAGGGAGGGACGTCCGAGGGCGGCGCGAAGAGCACGGCGAGCGACACCAGCACCACGACGACGAACGCGCCGCGGGCCAACGCCCCGTGCTCGACGAACCACTCCCTCATCCGGCCAGCCGCTCCAGGTCCTTCGCGCGGTACGGGCCGACGACCGCCAGCGCGGTGTCACGGGCGAAGAGGTCCGCGGCCACCGCCCGCACGGCAGCGGCGTCGACGGCGTCGAGACGGGCGAGGACGTGAGGCACCGGCGTGTACTCCCCGTAGGAGAGCTCGCTCTTGCCCAGTCGGGACATCCGGGACCCGGTGTCCTCCAGGCCCAGCACCAGACCGCCCTTGAGCTGGCCGATGCCGCGGGCCACCTCCTCGTCGGTGATGCCGTCAGCGGCGACCTCGGCGAGGGACTCACGGATCAGCCGGAGCACCTCGGGCACGCGCTTGGGCGAGCAGCCGGCGTACACCGAGAAGACACCGGTGCCGGCGTAGTGCGTGAGGGAGGAACCGACGCTGTAGACCAGACCGCGCTTCTCCCGCACCTCCTGGAAGAGCCTGGAGCTCATACCCCCACCGACGGCAGCGTCCAGGACGGCCGCGGCGTAGCGGGCCTCGTCGAGCCGGCCCATGCCGATGCTGCCCAGCAGCAGGTGGGTCTGCTCGGTCCTGCGGTGGATGAGCCCGGTCCGGTTCGCCGGTGAGGTGAGGGGGACGTCGTCACCGGAGCGGAGCGGGTCGGGGCGGGCTCCCCCGGCCAACCGGTCACCGAAGGCGCGGCGCACCAGCTCCAGCACCTGGCCGTGGTCCACCCGTCCAGCGGCCGAGACCACGATGGAGGGGGTGGCGTAGCGGCCCCGGTACCAACCGTCGACGTCGTCCCGGGTCAGGGACTCGATCGACTCCACGGTGCCCAGGACCGATCGGCCCAGCGGCGTGTCCCCGAAGAGGGTCTCGGCGAAGAGGTCGTGCACGGCGTCGGCGGGCTCGTCGTCGCGCATCGCGATCTCCTCGAGCACGACCGTCCGCTCGGACTCCAGGTCCGGCGCGGTGTTCAGCGCGTCGGTGACCAGGTCGCCCAGCAGTGTCACGGCCAGCGGGAGGTCGCTGGCGAGCACGTTGGCGTAGTAGCAGGTGTGCTCCTTCGCGGTGAAGGCGTTCATCTCACCGCCCACGGCGTCCATGGCCGTGGCGATCTCCAACGCGGTCCGGCTGCGGGTGCCCTTGAAGAGCAGGTGCTCCAGGAAGTGCGAGCTCCCGGCCAGCCCCGGCGTCTCGTCCCGGGAACCGACGCCGACCCAGATGCCGACCGTCGCCGACAGCACGCCGGGCATCAGCTCGGTGACGACCCGCAGGCCCCCGGGCAGCTCGGTGCGCTCCACGCGGCCGCCGAACTCGTCGACGTCGAGCAGTTCGGTGTGCCCGACGGCCACCGGGGTGGGCGCGGCCGCAGCCACGCCCACCCCGGGGCCGTTCGAGCTGGTGTCAGCCGTGGTCACTCACCCGCGGGTGCAGCAGCCTCGGCCGGCGCCTCTTCGGAGGCACCGCCCTCGACGACCGGGACCAGGCTGATCTTGCCGCGGGCGTCGATGTCGGTGATCTCGACCTGCAGCTTGTCGCCGACGTTGGCGACGTCCTCGACCTTGGCGATCCGCTTGCCGTTGCCCAGCTTGCTGATGTGCACCAGGCCGTCCCGGCCGGGCAGCAACGAGACGAAGGCACCGAAGGCGGTGGTCTTCACGACCGTGCCCAGGAACCGCTCGCCGACCTTGGGCAGGGTCGGGTTGGCGATCGCGTTGATCCGGTCCACGGCGGCCTGGGCCGAGGGCCCGTCGGAGGCACCGACGTAGATCGTGCCGTCGTCCTCGATGGTGATGTCGGCGCCGGTCTCGTCCTGGATCGCGTTGATCATCTGGCCCTTGGGCCCGATGACCGCGCCGATCTTGTCGACGGGGATGCGGACCGTGGTCACCCGGGGGGCGAACGGGCTCATCTCGTCGGGGCCGTCGATCGCCTCGAGCATGACGTCGAGGATGTGCAGCCGGGCCGCGCGGGCCTGGGTCAGCGCACCGGCGAGGACGTCGGAGGGGATGCCGTCCAGCTTGGTGTCCAGCTGGAGCGCCGTCACGAAGTCCTTGGTGCCGGCGACCTTGAAGTCCATGTCACCGAAGGCGTCCTCGGCACCGAGGATGTCGGTCAGCGCGACGTACTCCGTCTTGCCGTCGACCTCGTCGGAGACCAGGCCCATGGCGATGCCCGCGACCGGGGCGCGCAGCGGCACACCGGCGTTGAGCAGCGACAGGGTGGAGGCGCAGACCGAGCCCATCGAGGTCGAGCCGTTGGAGCCCAGCGCCTCGGAGACCTGGCGGATCGCGTAGGGGAACTCCTCGCGGTCGGGCAGCACGGGCAGCAGCGCCCGCTCGGCCAGCGCGCCGTGGCCGATCTCGCGGCGCTTGGGCGAACCCACGCGGCCGGTCTCACCGGTGGAGTACGGCGGGAAGTTGTAGTTGTGCATGTAGCGCTTGCGGGTCACCGGGTTCAGGGTGTCCAGCTGCTGCTCCATGCGGAGCATGTTCAGCGTGGTGACGCCCATGATCTGGGTCTCGCCACGCTCGAACAGGGCCGAGCCGTGCACCCGCGGGAGGACCTCGACCTCGGCCGACAGCGGCCGGATGTCGGTGACGCCGCGGCCGTCGATGCGGACCTTGTCGCGCAGGATGCGCTGGCGGACGACCTTCTTGGTCACCGCGCGGAAGGCACCGGAGACCTCCTTCTCGCGCCCCTCGAACTGCTCGGCCAGCGCGGCCTTGACCTCGTCCTTGAGGGCGTCGGTGGCGTCGTCGCGCTCGGCCTTGCCCGGGATGGCCTGGGTGGCAGCCAGCTTCTCGGCGGCCTGGGCCTCGACGGCGGCGTAGACGTCGTCCTGGTAGTCCAGGAAGCGGGGGAAGTGCGCCTCGGGCTTGGCGGCCTTGCCGGCCAGCGCCGACTGTGCGTCGCACAGGGCCTTGATGAAGGGCTTGGCGGCCTCGAGGCCCTGGGCCACGACCTCCTCGGTCGGGGCGGTCGCGCCACCGGCGATGAGCTCGATCGTCTTCTCGGTGGCCTCGGCCTCGACCATCATGATCGCGACGTCGCCGTCGGGCAGGACCCGGCCGGCCACGACCATGTCGAAGACGGCGTCCTCGAGCTCGGTGTGCGTCGGGAAGCCGACCCACTGGCCACCGATGAGGGCGACGCGGGTGGCGCCGACCGGGCCGGAGAAGGGCAGGCCCGACAGCTGGGTCGACGCGGAGGCCCCGTTGATCGCCAGCACGTCGTAGAGGTGGTCGGGGTCCAGCGACAGCACGCTGATGACGACCTGGACCTCGTTGCGCAGGCCCTTGGCGAAGGTCGGGCGCAGCGGGCGGTCGATCAGGCGGCAGGTGAGGATCGCGTCCTCGGAGGGACGCCCCTCACGGCGGAAGAACGAGCCGGGGATCTTCCCGATCGCGTACATCCGCTCCTCGACGTCCACCGTCAGGGGGAAGAAGTCGAAGTGGTCCTTGGGCTGGCGGCCGGCCGTGGTGGCCGACAGCAGCGTGGTGTCGCCCATGGTGGCGACGACGGAGCCGGCGGCCTGCTTGGCCAGCCGGCCGGTCTCGAAGGTGACGGTGCGCTGACCGCGCGCGCCGTTGTCGATCACCGCGGAGGCGGTGTAGACGCCGTCCTCGGCGTCGTAGTCGACGGTGTCGTTCGTGGGTGCGGACATCGGGGTCCTCTTCCTGCGCCGCATGCGGCGGCGCCCTCTTGGTTCGGCGGCTGTGCGCCGGTGGTCTGGGGAGACCGGTCTTCGATCGAAGCCCTCGGGTCGCGTCGTCCGCGGTCGGTCTGACCGGCGGCGGCGTCCCGGGGGCCACTACCGAGGACCGGGCCTGGGCGTCGGGTTCGACGCCGGGGCCACCGGTGGCTGGCCGCCTGTGGGGTGGTGCCGGGGTCGTGCTCTGGTGCTGTCGTGCTCTGGTGCCGTCGTGCCGTGGTGGAGCTGCCCCGACCCGGTGGGGGCCGGACGAGAGAGGGGACCGACTCCGCGGTGCGGAGCGGTCCCCTCGTCTGGCTAGCGGCGCAGGCCGAGCCGCTCGATGAGCGAGCGGTACCGGTTGATGTCGGTCTTCGCCAGGTAGTTCAGCAGCCGGCGACGCCGGCCGACCAGCAGGAGCAGGCCCCGCCGGCTGTGGTGGTCGTGCTTGTGCATCTTCAGGTGCTCGGTCAGGTCGCTGATCCGTCGGGTCAGCATCGCGACCTGCACCTCGGGGGAACCGGTGTCACCCTCGACCGTCGCGTACTCGGTCATGATCTGCTTCTTCGTCGCGCTCTCGAGCGCCATGTGGGCCTCCTGGGCAGGTCACGTGTGGCCCCCGGTCGGTGTCACGGGGGCAGCATGCACACGCGTCGGTCTCCCGACGCTGTGCCCAGGTTACACGGCAACGCCCGGGGCCCACACGGCGAGCGTGCTGGTGGGGACCACGCCGATCGGCGGGAGGACCCCCGGGGTCAGAGCCCGAGCACGGCCCGGGTGGCGACGACGTCGGCGTCCATCTGGGTGATCAGGGCCTCGATGCCGTCGAAGGTGGTCATCGGCCGCAGCCGCTCGACGAACTCGACGCCCACGTGCTCGCCGTAGAGGTCCCCCGACCAGTCCAGGCAGAAGGCCTCGACGGTGCGCCGGGTGCCCTGGAAGGTGGGGTTGGTGCCCACCGAGACAGCGGCCGGCCGACGGTCCCGGCTGCGGCCGGCGGAGTCGCGCAGCACCAGGGTGCCGGCGTACACGCCGTCGGCGGGGACGGCGGTGTGCGCGGGGGACTCGACGTTGGCCGTCGGGTAGCCCAGCTCGCGCCCGCGCTGGTCACCGCGGACGACGATGCCGTCGACCCGGTGCGGGCGGCCCAGCGCGCGGGCCGCCGATCGGAGGTCCCCGGCGGCCACGCAGGCCCGGATGTAGGTGGAGGAGATGGTGACCTCTCCCCCGTCGGCGGCGTCGGCGGCCAGCGCCAGCCCCTCGACGGAGAACCCGAACCGCTTCCCCTCCCGGGTCAACGAGGCGACGTCACCGGCTCCGCGGTGGCCGTAGGAGAAGTTCTCGCCCACCACGACCGACGCCGCGTGCAGGTGCTCGACGAGCACGGTGTGCGTGAAGCCCTCCGGGGAGAGCCGGCTGAACTCGGCGGTGAAGGGCAGGACGCACATCGCGTCCACACCGAGCGCAGCGACCAGCTCGGCCTTGCGGTCCGGTGAGGTCAGGATGGCCGGGTGCGACCCGGGCCGCACGACCTCGGCCGGGTGCGGGTCGAACGTCAGCAGCAGGGCGGGGCGGCCCAGGGCGTGCGCCCGGGCCACCGCCGTACCGATGAGCTGCTGGTGCCCACGGTGCACCCCGTCGTACATGCCGACGGTGACCACCGTGCGACCCAGATCGCCCGGAGTCGACTCCAGGCCACGCCAGCGCAGCACGTCAGCCGGCTGCGACCGTGTGCCGCCAGCCGCGGTCGTCGGGGACCCGGCCGTGCTGCAGGTCCAGGAGCCGCTCACGCAACGCCATGGTGACGGCGCCGGGAGTGCCGTCACCCACGGTGAAGTCACCGGTGCGTGCCTTGACCTCGCCGACAGGGGTGATCACCGCAGCGGTGCCGCAGGCGAAGGTCTCGGTGACCGTGCCGTCGGCGACTCCGGCCCGCCACTCCTCGACGGTGAAGCGGCGCTCGGTGACCCGGTGGCCCGTCTCCTCGGCCACGGTGATCAGCGAGTCGCGGGTGATGCCGGGGAGCAGGGTGCCGGTGAGCTCGGGGGTGACCAGTTCGGCGTCGCTGCCCGTGCCCAGGACGAAGAACAGGTTCATCCCGCCCATCTCCTCGACGTACTTCTTCTCCGTCGCGTCCAGCCACACGACCTGGTCGCAGCCGGCCGCGATGGCCTGCTCCTGGGCCAGCAGGCTCGCCGCGTAGTTGCCTGCGCACTTGACGTCGCCGGTGCCGCCGGGGGCGGCCCGGATGTAGTCCTCGGAGAGGTAGACCGACACCGGCTGGACGCCGCGCGGGAAGTACGCACCGGCCGGGCTGGCGATGACGACGAAGAGGTACTCCGAGGCCGGCCGGACGCCGAGGAAGGGCTCCACGGCCAGCTGGTAGGGCCGGATGTAGAGGGTCTGGTCCGGGCCGGTCGGCACCCAGTCGCGGTCGGCGTCGACGAGGGCGTCGACGGCGTTCACGAAGCCCTCGGCCGGGACCGGGGGCATCGCCATCCGGACGGCGCCACGGGCCATCCGGGCCGCGTTCTGCTCGGGCCGGAACACCGAGACCGAGCCGTCGGGCTGCGCGTAGGCCTTGAGGCCCTCGAAGATCGACTGTGCGTAGTGCAGGGCCGCGGTCGAGGGGTCCAGCTGCAGCGGCGCGTAGCCGGTCAGCGTGGCCTCGGTCCAGCCCTTCCCGGCGACGTAGCGGGCCACGACCATGTGGTCGGTGAAGACCTTGCCGAAGCCGGGGTCGGCCAGCAGCTGCTCCCGCTCGGCGGCCGGACGGCGGGGCGCGTCCTCCACCACGAGCGGCACACCCTCGGCGAAGGACCGGGAGGAGGTGCGGCTGTCGGCGAGCGTGTCGGTCATGGCTCCCACTTGCGTCTGAGGGGTGGTCCGCGGGCGCGTGCCCACGCCTGCACCCTAGCCGCGGCGGCCGGACCCCGGACGGCGCGGACCCACACCCCTCCCCCGACCCCGGGGTCGCCGTGTCAGGTCGCGTCGGTCTTCGGCGACGCCTGCGTCACGACCTCGAAGGACCACACGTTCGAGCCGGTGGCCGCCGGTGCCATCCCGGAGCCGCCGCCGGAGTGCCCGCGCGCGAAGTCCTGACCGGACTGCCAGGCCTCGAAGTCGGCCTCGCTGCGCCAGCGGGTGTAGACGAGGTAGTCGTCGGTCCCCTCCACGGGGCGCAGCAGCTCGAACCACTCGAACCCGTCGGAGGCCTCCACCGACCCGGCGCGGTTGCTGAACCGCTCCTCCAGGCGCTCCCGGGCCTCGGCCGGCACGGTCAGGACGTTGATCTTCACGACGCTCATGCCCCCACCCTGCCCGACGCAGGCGGGGACGACACGGGGAGGACGACACGGGGAGGACGACACGGGGAGGACGACACTGGCCGGGTGAGCACAGACCGGACCCACGACGTCGGCGTCGCGCGCCTGGACGTCGACCGCGAGGCCCGCACCGGCACCCCGGAGGTGGTCTATGCCGAGGGGAAGACCGCCGCCCAGACGGTGGCGTGCCTGGCCGGGCTGCTCGACGCCGGAGCCCCGCTGGCCTGGGCGACCCGGGTGCCGGCGGGCACCGTCGCCGCGGTGCGGGAGCGGTGGCCCGACGCGCACGTCGACGAGGCCGCCCGGGTGGTGTGGGTGGGCACGGTCGCCCCGCCGGTGGGTGAGGTGCTGGTGCTGACCGCCGGGACGTCGGACGACGCGGTGGCCGCCGAGGTGGCGGCGACGCTGGCCGCCAGCGGGGTCGGCTGCCGGCGGGTCGACGACGTCGGGGTGGCCGGGGTGCACCGGGTGCTGGCCGTGGCACCCGACCTGGCCCGTGCCGATGCCGTCGTGGTCGTCGCCGGCATGGACGGCGCGCTGCCCAGCGTCGTGGCCGGGCTGACCGACCGGCTGGTCGTCGCCGTCCCCACGTCGGTGGGGTACGGCGCCGCGTTCGAGGGCCTGGCCGCGCTGCTGACCATGCTGACGTCCTGCGCTCCCGGGGTGCTGGTGGTCAACATCGACAACGGGTTCGGCGCCGGGGTGGCCGCGGCCCGGATCGTGCGCTCGGCTCAGCGGTAGCGCACGGGGTCGGGCAGCAGCTCGTTCATCGACCCGGACCGGAAGCCCCGGGGGTCCAGCTCGACGTCGTCCCAGCCGCGGACGGCGGCCAGCAGCTCGGGTCCGACCCGCGGGACCAGCGCGGCGTCGACCTCGACCCGGGCCCGGTCGCCGAGGTCGCGCACCCGCAGGTCCCGCACCGGTAGACCGGCGGCGGCGAGAGCGCCCCGCAGCGCCACCTCGGCGGCCTCCACCCGGGCCAGCCGCTCCGCCGACACCGGCACGCCGTAGGCGATCCGGCTGGACAGGCAGGCGGCGGCCGGCTTGTCGGCCAGCGCGAGTCCCCAGGCCCGGGCGGCGGCCCGGACGTCGGCCTTGGTCATCCCGGCGTCGGCCAGTGGGGTGCGGGCGCCGCGCTCGGCGGCGGCCCGGATCCCGGGGCGGAAGCCGGCGAGCCGGTCGTCGGCGTTGGTGCCGGTGGCCACCGCGGCGATGCCCAGCCGGGCGGCGAGCGGGCCCAGGGTGTCCAGCAGCTCGGCCTTGCAGGAGAAGCACCGGTCACCGTCGTTGGCGACGTAGCCGGGCCGGGCGAGCTCGTGGGTGACCGGCTGCTCGTGCCGGACCCCCAGGTCCAGCGCGAAGGCGTGCGCGGCCTCCCGCTCCGCGGCCGGCAGCGAGGGCGACACCGCCGTGGCGGCGACCACCCGGTCGACCCCGAGCGCGCGGACGGCGGCAGCCAGCACCACCCCGGAGTCCACCCCGCCGGAGAAGGCGACCAGCACGGCGGGGAGGCCGGCCAGGTCGGCGTGCAGGACCGCGACCCGCTCGGCCGTGGTGGACGCCAGCACCTCGCTCATGTCACCGAGGGTGGCACAGCGCACACCGCTCAGGCAGGGAAGCCGACGCCGACCCGGGCGGTGGGACCGGCGTCCTCGACCAGGGCCACGAGCCGGCCGTCGGGGTCCACGGCCGCCTGCAGGCCCGGTCTGCCGCTGGCGGCGACGCGCTTGCCGTGCCCCAGGTCGACGGCCTCCTCGGCGGTGACCCGGCGCTCGGGGAACACGGCCGTGGCCGCGGTGGTCAGCGGCACGAAGCCCGGTCCCGCGCCGGCAAGCAACGCCTCAGCCGCCTCGGCGACCGGCCGGGCGTCGGCCTCGTCGAAGGGACCCGACCGGGTGCGGCGCAGCGCCGTGAGGTGCCCGCCGACAGCGAGGGCCGCGCCGGCGTCCCGGGCGATGGCCCGGACGTAGGTGCCCGTCGAGCAGGTGACGGTGACGTCGACGTCGACGACGTCGACGGTGGACCGGTCGATGCGGTGCACGTCCAGGGCGTGCACGACGACCGACCGGGCGGCCAGCTCGAACTCCTCACCGGCCCGCACCCGGTCGTAGGACCGGACACCGTCGACCTTCACCGCACTCACCGAGGAGGGCACCTGCTGCAGCGGCCCGGTCTGGGCGGCGAACGCGGCACGCACCTGCTCGTCGGTCAGGTGCCCCGCGGGGGTGCTCGTCAGCACGTCACCCTCCCGGTCGTCGGTGACGGTGGTGGCACCCAGCCGGACGGTGGCGGCGTAGGTCTTGTCGTTGCCCGACAGGTGGCCCAGCAGCCGGGTGGCGGCGCCGACCCCGAGCACCAGGACCCCGGTGGCCATCGGGTCCAGGGTGCCGGCGTGGCCGACCTTGCGGACGCTCAGCGCGCGCCGGGCGAGGGCGACCACGTCGTGGGAGGTCATGCCGGGGCCCTTGTCCACCAGCAGCAGACCGGGGGGCACGTCGGCGTCGACTCGCTTGGGGCTCACCGGGACACCGTGACAGACGCCGTCGTCCACCTGTCCCCCGCCACCCGGACCAGGACAGCCACCAGCCGCAGGGCGATGAAGAGCGTCAGCCCGGTCCACACCCCGGCCAGCCCCCAGCCCAGCGGCCCGGACAGCAGCGAGAGGGGGACGAAACCGACCAGCGCCGAGCCGATCGTGACCGTCCGCAGGTAGCCGACGTCCCCGGCGCCCATGAGCACGCCGTCCAGGGCGAAGACGACGCCGGCCAGCGGCTGCATCAGCGCCAGGAACCACCAGACGACCCCGGCCTGGGCCAGCACGGCCGGGTCGTCGGTGAACAGCCCGGGCAGCACCGGGCGCAGTGCCAGCAGGACGGCGGCGACCAGCAGCCCGGTGCCCAGCCCCCAGGCCGCGACCCGCCTCACCACCGCACGTGCGTCGTCGACCCGGCCGGCACCCAGGGCCTGGCCGACCAGGGTCTGCGCGGCGATGGCGTAGGCGTCGAGCACCAGGGCCAGGAACAGCCACAGCTGCAGGGCGATCTGGTGGGCACCCAGCTCGGCCGTCCCCGACCGGGCGACCACCCCGGCGGCCACGACGAACGCGGCCTGCAGCACGAAGGCCCGCAGCAGCAGGTCCCGGCCGATCACGAGCTGGCTGCCGATGGCGGTCCAGCGGGGACGCCAGGCCACCCGCTCGGAGGCCAGCGTGCGCAGGAAGAGCAGCGCGGTCACCGACTGGCCGGCGACGTTGGCCCAGGCCGAGCCGACCAGGCCCAGCCCGGCGGTGTAGACCAGCAGCGGGTTGAGCAGCAGGGACAGCAGGCTGCCGGCGACGACGTAGACCACCGGCCGCCGCAGCTCGGCGACCCCGCGCAGCCAGCCGTTGCCGGCCAGGGACACCAGCAGCAGCGGGACCCCCAGGCTGGCCACCCGCAGCCACTGCTCCCCCGCCGCGGCGACCGGGCCGGCACCCCCGGCCAGCGCCCGGGTCAACGGCCCGGCCAGCGCCTGGAAGGCCAGCGTGACCACCAGGCCCAGGCCCAGTGCCAGCCAGGTCGCCTGCACGCCCTCCCCCACGGCGCCGGTCCGGTCACCGGCCCCGGCGCGACGGGCGGCCCGGGCGGTGGTGCCGTAGGCCAGGAAGTTCAGCAGCGCCGCGGCCCAGGCCAGCAGTCCTCCACCGACGGCGAGCCCGCCCAGCGCCGTCGTCCCCAGGTTGCCGACGACGGCCGTGTCGACCAGCAGGTAGAGCGGTTCGGCGGCCAGCACCACCAGCGCGGGCAGTGCCAGCCCGGGGATGCTGCGCGTGGCCGGGGCGGTCACAGCAGCTCGCGGACGGCCGCGATGGTCCCCTCACGGTCGCGGTGCGAGGTGAAGCCGGCGGCCATCCGGTGACCGCCGCCGCCCAGCGCCTGCGCCACGGCGGACACGTCGGTGCTTCCGCGGGACCGCAGCGAGACCGACCAGCTGCCGTCGTCGGCGCCCTTGAGGACACACGCCACGTCGGCCTCCTGGGCCGCGCGGACGACGTCGACCAGGGCCTCCAGGTGGTCGGGGGCCAGGCCGTGCGCGGCGGCCTCGGACGTGGTCGCCCAGGTCCAGACCAGGCCGGCACCGGTGGCCGGCTCCAGGACGGCCCGGCCGGTGGCCGCGGACAGCAGACCCAGCCAGCCGAAGGGCGCGCTGTCGAACAGGCGCTGGCTGATCCGGGCGTGGTCGATCCCCGTCTCCAGGAGCCGGGCGGCGAGCAGGTGGGTGCCGGGCGCGGTGTTGCCGAAGCGGAAGGAGCCGGTGTCCGCGGCGAGCCCGGCGTAGAGGCAGGTGGCCAGCGTGCCATCGAGCGGCACGCCCAGGCCCTCGAGCAGGTCCGCGACCAGCGCCACGGTCGCCGCGGCGTCGGGGTCGATGAGCTGCACCGTGCCGAAGCCTGGGTTGGAGGCGTGGTGGTCGACCACCAGCGAGACGGGGGCGGATTCCAGCACCGCCGCGACGTCACCCAGCCGCCGGGTGTCCGCGGCGTCCAGGCTGACCACCAGGGCCGGGTCGGCGGGGAGCCGGTCGCTGGGCACCAGTGCCTCGGCACCGGGCAACCAGGCCAGGGACTCCGGCAGCACGAACGGCGCCGGGAACGTCGCGGTGGCCCGCGCACCGCGGCGGCGGAGCCCCTCGGCCAACGCCAGGGTGCTGCCCAGAGCGTCCGCGTCGGGCTGGACGTGCCCGGAGAGCACCACCGTGGCGCCGTCGTCGGCCGCCCGGGCGAGGACGGCGACGGCGGCCTCGAGAGCGCCCACCGGGGCCACCGGGGTCAGCTGTCGCTGGGGCCGGGGTCGGCCACCGGCACCTCGTCGGGCTCCTCGCCCGGCCGACCGCCGGCGACCGGGATCGCCGGCCCGCCGTCCGAGGGCATGTCGGCGGCGATGGAGGCCGCGTTGGCGTCGGTCGCGGGGTCCGCGTCACCGGCCTGGCCCTGGCGACCACCGGCGGTGGGGTCGGCGTCGCCGGGGGTGCCGGCCTGGTCGCCGGGGACGGTGCGCCCGCCCAGGGTCGACTCCGGCTGGCTCTCGGCGGGCACGTTCGGGTCGGGGTCGACGGCCTCGGTGCCGGGCCGGTCGGTCTGCTCGGTCACGGGGCGCTCCTGGGGGCTGTGCTGTGGGCCTGGGGGTCGTGCTCGTCGTCGTCGGCGTCGGGGTCGGCGAACCGGGTGGCCCGACCGCCGTCCCCGTCGCCGGTGGCGTCGCTGTCGTCCTCGTCGAGGACGGGCTTCTTGTACGGGTCGGGCTCGCCGGCGTAGGCGGCGCCCTCCCGGGCCCGGGCCAGCTCGGCGTCGGCCTCGCGGGCCCGCTCCAGGGCCTCCTCGAGCTCGCGCGCGGTGTCCGGGACGATGTCGGCGATGAACTCCAGGGTCGGCACGAACTTGATGCCGGTCTGCTTGCCCACGGTGGAGCGCAGCACCCCGGTCGCGCTGGCCAGCGCGACGGCGGAGTCGGCGACGGCCTGGGCGTCGCCGTAGACGGTGTAGAACAGCGTGGCCTCGCGGAGGTCACTGGTCACCCGTGCGTCGGTCAGGGTCACCATCCCGAGGCGCGGGTCCTTGATCTGCGTCTCGATGGTGGCGGAGCAGATCTGGCGGATGCGCACTGCGAGCTTGCGCGCCCGTGCCGGGTCGGCCATCGGGTTCTCCTAAGTGAGGTCCTGGAACGGCCCCGTCGCGGGATCCCGGCCGGCGCGGAGCGCAGGACGGGGGGCGACGGGGTCCTTCTCTCAATCGGTGTCGCTGGTGAGCTGCCGGTGGGTGGACAACAGCGTCACCTCGGGGCGCTCGGCCAGCAACCGCTCGCAGGCGTCGAGCACGTCGGTGACCTGCCCGGCCTCGCCGGCGACGGTGGCGACCCCGACCTGCACGCGGCGGTGCAGGTCCTGGTCGCCGACCTCCGCGGCGGCGACCGCGTAGCGGCGCCGCAGTTCGGCCACGATCGGCTTCACCACGGCGCGCTTGCCCTTGAGCGAGTGCACGTCCCCCAGGAGCAGGTCAGCGGTCAGCGAACCCGTGAACACGTGCGCACCTCCCGCCGACCCGCTCGCTCAGGACTGGAACGGCCCCGCTGCCCCCGCGCCGTGCAGAGCACGGCGCGGGGGCAGCGGGGTCCTCGTTCAGTCGCGCGGCTTCTCGCGCAGCTCGAAGGTCTCGATGACGTCCTCGGGCTTGATGTCGTTGAACGACCCCAGCCCGATGCCGCACTCGTAGCCCTCGCGGACCTCGGTCGCGTCGTCCTTGAAGCGGCGCAGCGAGTCCACCGACAGGTTGTCGGCGACGACTGCACCGTCGCGGATGAGCCGGGCCTTGCTGTTGCGCACGATCGTGCCGCTGCGCACCAGCGAACCCGCGACGTTGCCGATCTTGGGCACCCGGAAGACCTCGCGGACCTCCGCGCGGCCCAGCTGGACCTCCTCGTAGATCGGCTTGAGCATGCCCTTGAGAGCGGCCTCGATCTCCTCGATGGCCTGGTAGATGACCGAGTAGTACCGGACGTCCACGCCTTCGCGGTTGGCGAGCTCGGTGGCCTGGCCCTCGGCCCGGACGTTGAAGCCCAGGACGATGACGTCGTCGGCCAGCGCCAGGTCGATGTCGCTCTTGGTGATGCCGCCGACGCCGCGGTGGATGACCCGCAGCGACAGGTCGTCGTCGACCTCGATCTTCATCAGCGCCTCTTCCAGCGCCTCGACGGTGCCGGAGTTGTCGCCCTTGATGATCAGGTTGAGCTCGCGGCTCTCCTTGAGGGCCGCGTCCAGGTCCTCGAGGCTGATCCGCTTGCGCGCCGAGGCGTTCTGCGCGTTGCGGATGCGGGCCTGACGGCGGTCGGCGATCTGCCGGGCCGTCCGGTCCTCCTCGACGACGAGGAACGTGTCGCCGGCGCGGGGCACCGAGGTGAGACCCACGACCTGCACGGGGCGGGCCGGCAGGGCCTCCTTGAGCTTGTTGCCGTGCTCGTCGAGCAGCGACCGCACACGCCCGTAGGCGTCACCGGCCACGATCGAGTCACCGACACGCAGCGTGCCGCGCTGGACCAGCACGGTGGCGACGGGGCCACGGCCCTTGTCCAGCTTGCCCTCGATGACGACACCCTGCGGGTCCTGCTCGGTGTTCGCGCGCAGGTCCAGCGAGGCATCGGCGGTCAGCAGCACCGCGGCCTCGAGCTCCTCGAGGCCCTGGCGCGTGGTGGCCGAGACGTCGACGAACATCGTCTCGCCGCCGTACTCCTCGGCGACCAGGCCGTACTCGGTGAGCTGCTGGCGGATCTTGGCGGGGTTGGCCCCCTCCTTGTCCACCTTGTTCACCGCGACCACGATCGGCACCTGGGCGGCCTGGGCGTGGTTGAGCGCCTCGATGGTCTGGGGCATGACGCCGTCGTCGGCGGCCACGACCAGCACCACGATGTCGGTCACCTTCGCGCCACGGGCACGCATCGCGGTGAACGACTCGTGACCCGGGGTGTCGATGAAGGTGATCGGACGCTCGTTGCCGTCCAGCTCGGTGACGATCTGGTAGGCGCCGATGTGCTGGGTGATGCCACCGGCCTCCTTCGCCACGACGTTCGTGTGGCGGAGGGCGTCCAGCAGCTTGGTCTTGCCGTGGTCGACGTGACCCATGACGGTGACGACCGGCGGACGCCAGTCCCAGTCGCTCTCGTCGCCCTCTTCGTCACCGAAGGTGAGGTCGAAGGTCTCGAGCAGCTCGCGGTCCTCGTCCTCGGGGCTGACGACCTGGATGACCCAGTCGATCTCGGCACCGAGGAGCTGCAACGTCTCGTCGTTGACCGACTGCGTGGCGGTGACCATCTCGCCCAGGTGGAACAGGGCGGTCACCAGCGCGGCCGGCTGGGCGTTGATGCGTTCGGCGAGGTCGGTCAGCGAGGCGCCGCGGGGCAGCCGGACGGTCTGTCCGTTGCCGCGGGGCAGGCTGACGCCACCCATCGAGGGCGCCGCCATGGAGTCGAACTCCTGACGCCTCTGCTTCTTGCTCTTGCGCCCACGGACCGGACCGCGACCACCGGGACGCCCGAAGGCACCCGCGGTACCCGCACCGGAACCACCGCGACCACGGCCACGACCGCCGCCACCGCGGAAGCCGCCGGCCGGTGCGCCGCCACCGGCGCCACCGGGGCGGAAACCGCCACCGGCACCACCGGGGCCACCGGGGCCGCCACCAGGACGGCCACGGCCGCCGGGAGCACCCGGACGACCGCCACCGGCAGCGCGGCCGGGCATCATGCCCGGGCTCGGGCGCTGCGGCATCATGCCCGGGTTGGGGCGGGGCCCACCAGGACCGGCAGCGGGACGGGGCCCACCGGGACCGGCCGCGGGACGCGGGCCACCGGCGCCCGGCGCGGGACGGGGCCCGGGGCGCGGGCCGGGCGTCGGGGCACCGCTGCCGCTGCCGGTGGACCCGTAGGCCTCACGCAGGCGGCGGGCCACGGGGGCCTCGACGGTGGACGATGCGGACTTCACGAACTCGCCCTGCTCCTTGAGCTTGGCGAGTACGGCCTTGCTGTCGACACCGAGCTCTTTAGCGAGCTCGTGGACGCGGGCTTTGCCTGGCACGGGTCTCCTCAGTGGTGAGGCCGGCGGCTGGCCCGCTCGACCTCGGTATCAGTTGTGCATTGTCTTCTGCTCAGTCACAGGTGCGACTTCACGGGTGGGTCATCCGAGGACGTCCTGCTCTCGACGAGCGGACCGACCGGGTGTCGGTCCGACGGTGGTGCTGGTCTGCTCCGGTGCGGCTCATGCCCCGGCGCTGTCGGGTGACAGCGCCTGGACGTGGCTCTCGAGCAGGTCGGTCTCCAGCGGAGCGCTGCGTCGCAGTGCGCGCGGGAAGGCCCGACGACGGTCCGCGGCACGCAGGCACTCGGGGGTGGGGTGCACGGAGGCACCCCGGCCCGGGAGCCGGCGAGCGGGGTCCGGCGTGAGCCGGGACTCCCGCACGACGACGCGCAGCAGGTCCGTGACCGGAGCGCGTCGCCGGCACCCCACACAGGTGCGGACCGGGATCGGCGTTTCGGCCATCGCAAAGTCTAGCGCGCCGAGGGCCCGCGGTGTTCCGGGCGACGGACGACGGGGCGCTGACCACCCCGGGCGGGTCCCCCGCGGGGGGCGCCGGGCCCGCCGCGACCGGGCAGGCCGCCGGTCTCGCCGGCCGGACGGGGGGCCGAGCGCAGCGGCGCGCGACCGACGCCCGGGGAGACGGTGTCCTCGGACTCGGGCTGGGCGTCGCTGCGGATGTCGATGCGGCAGCCGGTGAGCCGGGCGGCCAGGCGGGCGTTCTGGCCCTCCTTGCCGATGGCCAGCGACAGCTGGTAGTCCGGCACGACGACCCGGACGGCGCGGGCGGCGGGGTCCACGACGCGCGCGCTGGTGACCCGCGCCGGGGAGAGGGCCGACGCCACGAACGTGGCCTCGTCGTCCGACCAGTCGACGATGTCGATCTTCTCGCCGTGCAGCTCGCTCATCACGTTGCGCACCCGCTGGCCCATCGGGCCGATGCAGGAGCCCTTGGCGTTCAGCCCGGGCACCGAGGTGCGGACGGCGATCTTGGAGCGGTGACCGGCCTCGCGGGCCACGGCGACGATCTCCACGCTGCCGTCGGCGATCTCGGGGACCTCGAGGGCGAAGAGCTTGCGCACCAGGTTGGGGTGCGAACGCGAGACGGTGACCTGCGGGCCGCGGAAGGTGCGGGCGACCGACACCACGTAGGCCTTCAGCCGGCTGCCGTGCGGGTACTCCTCGCCGGGGACCTGCTCGGCCGGGGGCAGGTTCGCCTCGACCTTGCCGATGTCCAGCAGCACGGTGCCCTCGCTGTTGCGGCGCTCGTGGGCCTGGACGACGCCGCCGACGACGTCGCCCTCCTTGCCGATGTACTCACCGAACGTCTGCTCGTGCTCGGCGTCGCGCAGTCGCTGCACGATGACCTGCTTGGCGGTGCTGGCCGCGATCCGGCCGAAGTCGGTGGGGGTGTCGTCGTACTCGTGCACGACCTCGCCGTCCTCGCCCAGCTCCTGGGCCAGCACGGCGACCTCGCCGCTCTTGCGGTCGATCTGCACGCGGACGTGCTTGGCGGCGCCGTCGGCGTGCCGGTAGGCGGTGACCAGGGCGCTCTCGATGGCCTGGAGCACCGTGTCGGCGGGGATGCCCTTCTCCCGCTCGACCGCCTTGAGGGCGGTCACGTCGATGTTCACTGGTCTCCTCTGTCCTGGACGCCGGCCGGGGTGGCCTGGCCGTCCTCGTGCTGGTCGTCCTCGTGCTGGTCGGGCTCGATCGCGTCGGTGCCGTCGAGCTCGTCGTCGACGTCGTCGGCGGTGAGCTCGGAGTCGTCGTCGGTGTCGTCATCGGGGAACTCGGGCACCAGGCCCGCGTCCCGGTGGCCCTCGGGGCGGTTGAACTCCACCTGCACCCGGCCCTCGCCGACCTCGGCCCAGGTCAGCGTCCGGTCGCCGGCGGCCTTGCGGACCTGGCCCTTCTTGGCCCCGCCCTTCTCCACGGCCAGGGTGACGCCGTCCTCGTCGACGGAGAGCACCCGGCCGATCAGGTCGGCGCCGCCCACGGTCGCGGTGACCAGGCGCCCCACGTTGCGCCGCCAGTGCCGCGGCAGCGTCAGCGGGCGGTCGACCCCGGGGCTGGTGACCTCCAGGACGTAGGGCGTGGTGTCCGGGTCGTCGTCCTCGGTGTCGAGCACGTCGGACAGCGCGCGGCTGACCTCGGCGACGTCGTCCAGGCTGACCCCGCTGTCCCGGTCGACGACGACCCGGACGACGGAGCGGTTGCCCGCGGCCCGGACGACGAGCTCCTCGAGGTCGTACCCGGCGGCGTGCACGACGGGGGTGAACCAGCCGGTGAGCTGATCGGTCGCGGCCGGGCCGGTACGCGGTCCTGTGCTGGACACCTGGTGCCTCCTCGGGCTGCGGTCGGTGGTGGTGCGGTGGGACGGGTGGCGGTCGGCGGCCGGGTCGGACACGGCCGTGCGCCGGCCGTGGCGCCCGTCGCGACGGCGGCGCGGCCGCGGCGGACGGGTGGCGGGAGGGGACTCGCCGCACCGGAGGGGCCCACGGTACCGCCCGCAGGGGGACGACGGCGCCCCGCCGGACGTGCCCACCGCCACGCCCGCAGGGCGGTGGGCTGCCAGGATGGGCCCGATGTCCGCGCCGGCCCCCCTCCCCCGCCCCGCCGGTGCCCTCACCCGGCGCACCGTGCTGACCGCGCTCGGGGTGGCTCCGGTGCTGCTCGCCGTCGGCTGTTCGGCCGACGAGCCGGCCGGTGCCGACGCCGTCACCCCGGCCCAGGTCGACCAGCTGGCCGGCCAGGTCGCGGTGCAGGAGGATCTGGTCGCGGCCTACGAGGTCGCCCTGGTCTCGGCCCCCGAGGTCGCCGCTCTGGCCGACCAGGCCCGCGCGCAGCTGACCCGGCTCCGGGCGGCCGCGCCCTCGGCGTCGGGACCCCCGCCGTCCGGGGCCCCGTCTCCAGGGGCGTCGTCAGGGCCGTCCCCGGCTCCGGCAGCCGTCGCCGGGGACGCGGTGGCCGCCCGGGCGACGTTGCGCACCCAGGTCGCCACCGCAGCCACCTCGCACGCCACTGCGTGCGTGGCCTTCAGCGGTGCCCGGGCGGCCCTGCTCGGGAGCATCGCCGCGGGCCTGCGCGGCCAGGACGGACAGCTGGCGTGACGGGCCCCGGCGACTCGACGGGCACACCGGCCACGACCTCCCCCACGACCTCCGCCGAGGCCGGGTCCGCGCGGGCCGAGGACGCGGCACTGCAGGACGCCCTGGCCGCCGAGCACGCCGCGGTCTGGGGCTACGGCACGGTCGGCGCGGCGCTCACCCCGGGGACCCGGGGCGAGGTCGTCGCCGCGCAGGAGGCGCACCGGGACCTGCGGGACCGGGTCGGCGCCCTCCTGCTGGACCGGGGGGCCGAGCCCGTCGCGGCGCGACCGGCCTACGCGCTGCCCTTCCCGCTGCTCTCCGACGTCGACGCCTGCCGACTGGCCGCCGTGCTGGAGGAGGGCACGACCGCCGCCTGGGTCTGGGTGCTCGACCAGGCCGCGCAGCGCACCACCCGTGAGCTGGCGGTCGTCGAGGCCTCGGCCGCCGAGGTGCGCGCTGTCACCTGGCGGACGCGCGCGGGGCTGAGCCCGGTCACCGCGGCCACCCCCGGCCTGCCCGCCTGAGGCACCCGCGGGCCACGACCTGCGAGAGGGCTGTGCGCCGTCCAGGATCGGCTGCATGTCCGCACGAGACGACGTCGGTCCCGCCGACCCACCCGCCGAGTCCGCCGCCGACCCGCTGGCCGCGCAGGAACCCGGGCGCACCTTCCCCACCGCCGGTGGCCGGCTGCCGATGCCCGGCACCGCCGACCTGCCCGAGCCCCGGCCGCTGCGCAAGGTGCTGGGTCCCGGCGTCATCGGTGCCGGGATCGGGCTGGCGTCGGGTGAGTTCGTGCTCTACCCCTACATCGCCAGCGAGGTGGGGCTGTCGTTCCTGTGGGCGGCGTTCGTGGGGGTCACCCTGCAGCTGTTCATCAACATGGAGATCGAGCGCTACACCCTGGCCACCGGGGAGACCGCGCTCACCGGGTTCTCCCGGCTGTGGCGGCACTGGGGCCTGGTCTTCGGGCTGCTGACGATCCTGGCCAACCTGTGGCCCGGGTGGGCGACCAGCTCGGCCACCGTGCTGACTTACGCCGTCGGCGGCGGTGACGTCACCCTCATCGCGCTGCTGATGCTCGGCTCGATCGGGCTGGTGCTGACCCTGTCCCCGGTGGTCTACACCGCAGTCGAGCGCATCGAGTTCGTCAAGGTGGGCGCGGTGCTGGCGTTCATCGTCATCGCCTTCGTCGCCGTCGTCGGCGCGGACGACGTCGCCGAGACCCGCCGGGTGGTGACCGACTTCGGCTCGGTGCCCAGCCAGCTCGGCCTGGCCCTGGTGCTGGGTGCGCTGGCCTTCGCCGGCGGTGGCGGCGGGCAGAACCTGGTGCAGAGCAACTGGATCAGGGACAAGGGCTTCGGCATGGGTGCCCGCATCCCGCGGCTGGTGTCCCCGGTGACCGGGGAGGACCAGGCCGAGCCCTCCACCGGGTTCCTCTTCCCGCCCACCCCGGACAACCTGCGCCGGTGGAAGGGCTGGTGGCGGGTCGCCAACACCGAGCAGATGGTCAGCTTCTGGTTCCTCACCTGGCTCACCATCTCGGCCACGTCCGTCATCGCCTACGCCACCGTCTTCGGTGCCGACACCCCCGGCAACGACATCAGCTTCCTGCAGACCGAGGGCCAGGTGCTGGCCGACACGGTGGGCAGCTGGTTCGGCACGTTCTTCTGGTGGATCGGGGCCGTGTCGCTCTACGCGGCCGCGCTGGGCATCTGCGACTACACCGCCCGACTGGTCGCCGACACCGTCAAGGTGACCTACCTGGCCGGCTCGGAGCGCTGGAGCGAGAGCCGCATCTACTCGACGGTCGTCTGGGGCTTGCTGGTGGTGGGCGCCGTCGTCCTGCTGTCCGGGTTCGACCAGCCACTCGTGCTGCTGGTGATCAGCTCCGTGGTCGGCGGCTTCATGATGTTCGTCTACTCGATCCTGCTCATCCGGCTCAACCGGACCGCGCTGCCCCAGGCGATCCGGGTCCGCGGCTACCGGCTGGTCGTCATGGTGGTCGCGGTGCTGGTGTTCGGCGGGATCTCCGCGGTGATCATCGGCAACCAGGTGCTCAACCCCGGCGGCTGAGGGACCTCACTGGCCGAGGCCGGCCAGGAAGGCATCGGCGACGCCGACCGCGACGCTGCTGGACTGGCCGGCCTCCACCAGGACCGCGAAGGCGAGGTCGCCCTGCGGGCCGCCGAGCTGGTACCCGACGAACCAGCCGTGCGAGTCCGGCGGGACGGCGGTGCCGAACTCGGCGGTCCCGGTCTTGCCGTAGACCTCGCCCCGGCCCGTCAGTGCAGTGGCTGTACCGGACAGCACCACCTCGCGCATCATCGGCCGGAGCTGGTCGAGCACCGCCTGCCCGGGGCCCGCGGGCGCCGCACCGGCGGGCTCGGCGCCGACCACCTCGACCGGCGCGGCCGGGGTGCCGCTGGCGATGCCGGCGGCGACGAGCGCCATCTGCGCGGGGCTCATCAGGACCTGGCCCTGGCCGATGGCGTCGGCGGCCTTGGTCGTCCCGGTGCTGGTGGCCGGGACCGTGCCGGAGAAGACCCCGACCGGCAGCTGCCACTCGGTGCCCACGCCGTAGGACGCCGCGGCCGCGGACAGCCCGTCGTCGGGCAGCGTCAGCCCCTGCTCGATGAAGGTCGTGTTGCAGGACTGGGCGAAGGCCTGCGTGAAGGGCACCGTGCCCAGGTCGAACTGGTCCTCGTTCTCGAACTCCCGCCCGTCGACGACGGTGGTGCCCGGGCAGGGCACGGCGGTGTCCGGGGTGAGCGTGCCCGCCGACAACAGCGCGGTGGCGGTGATGGTCTTCATGCTCGACCCGGGCGGGAACTGCCCGGTGAGCGCGTTGGCGGCGTTGGCCGCCTCGTTGGAGCTGACCGCCAGCACCTCCCCGGTGCCGGGCCGGACGACGACCAGGTGGGTGGCCAGTGACTGGCCGGCGACGGCGGCGTCGGCCGAGCTCTGCACGGCGGGCACCAGAGGGGTCTGCACGGGGGTGCCGGGCACCGGGTCGACCGAGCCGACGACCGAACCGGTGTCCCCGGTGCTCTCGTCCAGGCTGATGACGGCGACGGTGAAGCCCGCCGTCCCGGTCAGCTGCTGCTGGTAGGCGCGCTGCAGGCCCGACAGCCCCAGTCGGTCGCCGGCGGCGTACAGCGGCCGGCCGTCCTCCCCGGTGGTCTCCTCGAGGACCTCCGCGGTGCCGTCACCCACCCGACCCAGCAGAGCGGCACCGAAACGCGCGGTGGGTGCCAGCAACCGGGTGCTGGTGGGGAACACCGCCCCGGGCAGGTCGAAGACCTGGGCCCGGACCGCCTCGAAGTCGGGACGGCGCAGGGTGATGACCGGGACGAACTGGCCGCTGGGCACGGCCTGCACGTCAGCGGTGATCTCCTCGGCCGACACCCCGGTGGCCGCGGACAGCCCGGCGGCCAGGGCCGCCAGGTCGGTCACCTGGGCGGTGTCCACCCCGACGTCCACGACCTCGGTCTCGGTGAACAGCGGGGCGCCGGCCGCGTCGGTGATCGCGGCGCGCTCGGGGAGCGCCCGGGTCAGCTGCAGGTGCTGTCCCGTGGCGAGCTCGGGGTGCACGACCGTGGGTGCCGCGACCACCTGCCAGCTCGCGTCGTCCCCCTCGCCGGAACGGCGGAGGTCCAGGGTGGCGGTGTAGGTCCAGTCCGGGGCCGCGGCCAGGTCCCAGGTCGCGGTCCACCCGGCGGTGGCCGCGGCCTCGTCGGAGGCGGTGACCTCGACGTCGCCCAGTTCCGCGGCCAGGGTCGCCTCGGGCAGGTCGGTGGCGGTCTGCTCCAGCAGCGTCGTGGTGGCCGCGGCGTCCGTGGTCCCGCCGGCCGCGGCGGCCAGGTCGCCCCCGCTCCAGTCCTCCAGGAACGCCTGTGCGGCGTCCCGGGCCCCGTCCGCCGGGTCAGCCGAGGACGTGCAGGCCGCCAGCACCGGGCCACCCAGCAGGGCCGTCGTCACCAGCAGGACCGTTCCCCGTCGTCTGCGCACACCCCCACCCTGGCAGACGCCCCCGACGGTCCAGGGCGGACACGGGGCACGACAGGGGGTGGACCCCGCAGCTCAGAAGAGGATCGAGGCGTACGTGCCGACGTCGCGGAACCCGACCCGGGCGTAGGCCGCCCGGGCCGCTGTGTTGAAGTCGTTGACGTAGAGGCTGACCACGGGGGCGATGGCCCGCCGGGCGTACTCGACCACGGCCGCCGTCCCCGCCTGGCCGATGCCGCGGCCCCGGTGGCGAGGTGCGACCCAGACGCCCTGCACCTGACAGGCGGCCCGGGACACGGCGCCGACCTCGGCCTTGAAGACCACCTCGCCGTGCTCGATCCAGGCCAGTGACTGGCCGGCCCGGACCAGCTCGGTGACCCGGGCCCGGTAGCCGGCCCCGCCGTCCACCCGCAGCGGGCTGACGCCCACCTCCTCGGTGAACATCGCGATCGCCGCGGGCAGCAGGGTCTCCAGCTGGGCGAGCCGGACCGGCTGCACCCTCGGCTCGGCCGGCACCGACGGAGGCCCGTCGATGGCCAGCAGCGGCTGGTTGACCCGTTCGTCGCGGGCCGGGCCCCAGTGCGGGCGCAGGCGTTCCCACAGCGGCGCCACCGAGGCCGCCGGCCCGACGATCGTCGAGCACCGCCGTCCCCCACGCCGGGCGCGGTCGGCGAAGGCGCGGGCGGCCTCGGCCTCGGCACCGGCCCGGGCGAAGGGGATCAGGTTCGCCCCGGCCAGGCAGACGGCGTCCAGCCGCCCCCCGGTGCCCAGCCCCCACAGCGGGGCCCCGAGGGTGGCGACGGCGACCCCGTGGGTCTCGATGCGCCCGGCGAGCATGCACGCCGCGACCGGGTCGGTGTCCAGCAGTGCCCGCACCGCGGGCTCGTCCGAGGTGTCCAGCACCCGGGCGGGGAGCGCGCGCAGCACGGCCGGAGTCGGGAGGAGACGGATCAGGAGACGCTGACGACGGGCGCCCCGGAGGCCACCCCGTCGTCGGCCTGCTGCTCGGCGATCTTGAAGGCCTCCTCGATGAGGGTCTCCACGATCATCGACTCCGGCACGGTCTTGACCACCTCGCCCTTGACGAAGATCTGGCCCTTGCCGTTGCCCGAGGCGACCCCGAGGTCGGCTTCGCGGGCCTCCCCCGGCCCGTTGACGACGCAGCCCATGACGGCGACGCGCAGCGGGATCTCCATGCCCTCCAGGCCCGCGGTGACCTCGTCGGCCAGCTTGTAGACGTCGACCTGGGCACGCCCGCAGGAGGGGCAGGACACGATCTCCAGGCCGCGCTGCTTGAGGTTCAGCGACTCCAGGATCTGCAGGCCGACCTTGACCTCCTCGACCGGCGGGGCCGACAGGGAGACCCGGATCGTGTCACCGATGCCGCGGGAGAGCAGCGCGCCGAAGGCCACGGCGGACTTGATGGTCCCCTGGAACTGCGGGCCGGCCTCGGTGACGCCCAGGTGCAGCGGGTAGTCGCACTGCTCGGCCAGCAGCTCGTAGGCGCGGACCATGACCACCGGGTCGTTGTGCTTCACCGAGATCTTGATGTCGCGGAAGTCGTGCTCCTCGAACAGCGAGCACTCCCACAGCGCGGACTCGACCAGCGCCTCGGGGGTGGCCTTGCCGTACTTGGCCAGCAGTCGCTTGTCCAGCGAGCCGGCGTTGACGCCGATGCGGATCGGGGTGCCGTGCTCCTTGGCCGCCTTGGCGATGTCGCCGACCTTGTCGTCGAACTTCTTGATGTTGCCCGGGTTGACCCGGACCGCGGCACAGCCGGCCTCGATCGCGGCGAACACGTAGCGCGGCTGGAAGTGGATGTCGGCGATCACCGGGATCTGCGACTTGGTCGCGATCGCCTTGAGCGCCTCGGCGTCGTCGGTGTCCGGGACGGCGACCCGCACGATCTGGCAACCCGATGCGGTGAGCTCCGCGATCTGCTGCAGCGTGGCGTTGATGTCGGCGGTCTTGGTGGTGCACATCGACTGCACGCTGACCGGGGAGTCACTGCCGACACCGACGGTGCCGACCTGCAGCTGGCGGGTCTTGCGGCGGGGGGCGAGCACGGGCGGCGGCGGCATGGGCATGCCGAGAGCGACGGTCACGGGTCCAGTGTCCTCTTACTGCAGCGTGATGGGGTTGACGATGTCGGCGACGAGCAGCAGCCCGGACAACACGATGAACAGGCCGGCGACGACGTAGGCCACCGGCATCAACCTGGCGATGTCGAAGGGCCCCGGGTCGGGCCGCCCGCGGAGGCGGGCGACGCTGGAGCGGGCCTTCTCGTAGAGCGCGCCGGCGACGTGCCCGCCGTCCAGCGGGTAGATCGGCAGCAGGTTGAACAGGAAGAGCACCAGGTTGACGCTGGCCAGCAGGGAGAGGAAGAAGCTCAGCTTCTCCAGCCCGCTGAAGTCGGTGAGGGCGAACACCTCACCGGAGATCCGACCGACCCCGACGATGCCGATGGGGCCGTTCTCGTCCCGTTCGTCACCCAGGAAGGCGGCCCCGAACAGCGCCGGGACCCGCTCGGGGATGCCCAGCAGGCGCTCCACGGACTGGCTCACGGTGTTGGCGAAGTACCCGGGCAGCTCGGTGATCGACTGCCGGGCGAAGCCGTAGACCGGGCTCACACCCAGGTAACCGGCGGTGATGACGTCCTCGGCGGTCTGGTCCTCGTAGACGGTGTTCGGGATCGGGGTGACCGTGAGGTCCTGCCGGTCCCCGTCGCGCTCGATGGTCAGCGACAGCGCCTGGTCGGGGTGGCTGCGGATGGCCTGCTGGACGGTGGTCCAGCTGTCCCAGCCGGTGGGCTCCACGGTCTGGCCGTCGATGGCCACGATCGTGTCCCCCGGCCGCAGGCCCGCCTCGGCCGCCGGGCTGGCCAGCGGCAGAGCGCAGTCAGCACTGCCCTCTTCGCACACCCGGCCGGCGTCCGCACCCGAGGTGACGATCGGGACCGAGCAGGGGTCGGTCTCCTCGGGGTCCAGGGTCGCGGTCTCGGCATTGGCCGGCAGCACGCAGGCCGGGACGCTCTCCAACTGGGTGGTGATCACGTTGGCGCCCAGGGCGGTGAGCGTCAGGGTGAAGAACACCAGCGCCAGCACGAGGTTGTTCAGCGGCCCGGCGGCCATCACGATCACCCGCTGCCACCACGGCTTGGCGTAGAACACCCGCCCGCCGTCGGTGGGCAGCACGTCGTTGAGAGCGGCACCGCGGACCTCGGCGATGAAGCTGCGCATCCGGGTGGCGCGCTTGCTCTCGTTGGCCTCGGCCGGCGGGATCATCCCGACGATGCGGATGTAGCCGCCCAGCGGGATGGCCTTGATGCCGTACTCGGTCTCCCCGCGGCGGCGGGAGAACACCGTCGGCCCGAAGCCGACCATGAACTGCGGCACGCGCATGCCGAACTTGCGGGCCCAGAAGAAGTGCCCGAACTCGTGGAAGCCGATCGAGGCCAGCAGTCCGACGAAGAACGCGACGATCCCCAGGACGGTCAGCAGGATCCCGCTCAGCTCAGCCTCCGGCGATCGCGCCGCGCGCGTGCTCCCGGGCCCAGGTCTCCGCGGCCAGCACGTCGTCGACGCAGGTGGGTACGCCGAGGTCCGGCGCCTCGTCGAGGGTACGCGCGATGGTCTGGACGATCCCTGGGAACGACAGCCGACCCGCCAGGAACGCCGCGACCGCCTCCTCGTTGGCCGCGTTGAACACCGCCGGGACGACGCCGCCGGCCTCTCCCGCGGCCCGGGCCAGCCGCACCGCGGGGAACGCCTCCTCGTCCAGCGGGGCGAACTCCCAGGCCGAGGCCGTGGACCAGTCCAGCGCGGGCTGCACGTGCGGCAGCCGGTCGGGCCACGCCAGGGCGAGGGCGATGGGCAGCCGCATGTCCGGCGGGCTGGCCTGGGCGATGGTCGCGCCGTCGGCGAACGTGACCATCGAGTGCACGATCGACTGCGGGTGGACCACGACGTCGACGTCGGCGTACGGCACGTCGAAGAGCAGGTGCGCCTCGATGAGCTCCAGACCCTTGTTGACCAGGGTCGCGCTGTTGACCGTGACGACGGGACCCATGGCCCAGGTGGGGTGTGCAAGGGCCTGCTCGACGGTGACCCCGGCCAGCTCACCGGCGCTGCGCCCCCGGAAGGGCCCGCCGCTGGCGGTCAGCACCATCCGGGCCACCTCCCCCCGGGCACCACCGCGCAGGCACTGCGCGAGCGCCGAGTGCTCGGAGTCGACGGGGACCAGCTGGCCCGGCGCGGCGGCGGCGGTGACCAGCGCACCCCCGGCGACCAGGGACTCCTTGTTGGCCAGCGCCACGGTGCGCCCGGCGCCCAGCGCCGCCAGGGTCGGTCCCAGCCCGATCGAACCGCTGATCCCGTTGAGGACGACGTCGGCCGGCCGGGCGGCCAGCTCCTCGGCGGCCCGCGGCCCGGCCAGGATCTCCGGCAGCCGGTACTGGCCCTGCGACCAGCCGCGCTGCTGCGCGGCGGCGTAGAAGGCCAGCTGCAGGTCCTGCGCCGCGGTCGCGCGGGCCACGGCGACGGTGTCGACCTGCAGGGTCAGCGCCTGCTCGGCCAGCAGGGCGACGTCGGAGCCGCCGGCCGCCAGGCCGGTGACGCGCAACCGGTCGGGGTTGGCCCGCGCCACCTCGATGGCCTGGGTGCCGATCGACCCGGTCGACCCCAGCAGGGTGACCGTGCGGGGGGTGCTCACGTCGTCGGCCTCGTCGTGCGGCTGGTCCTCACGACGCCATCCTCGCCGACCCGTGGCGCGGGCGTGTGGGGCAGGGGCACGCCTGCCATGATGGAGGGGTGAGCGGACGCGACCACCTCGGCCAGCAGACCAGCGCGACCGTCGTCGCCCAGTCCAACCGCGAGGAGGCGATCGTGCGGGCCGGCAGCGAGCCGGTGCACGACACCGACCGCCCGGAGGACTGGGGCTGGCACGGCACCACCGGCAAGAAGGGCCGCATCGGCGTCGTCATCGCCGCGCTGGTGCTGTTCTCCATGCAGTTCACCAACCACGAGGGCAACGTCGAGAACATCTGGCTCAACGCCCTCGTCGTCATCCTGCTGGTGATCCTGGTGTGGGACTGGCGTCGCCGGAAGAACGCCTGGCGCTCGGAGTAGTCCCCCGCGGCTGCGCCCACGGGCCGGCAGCCCAGCAGCGACGAGGCCGGTCTCCCTGCGGGGAGACCGGCCTCGTGCCGTCGTGCCGGGGGGCGGTCAGTCCTGCTCGGCGCCCAGCTCCACGGTGTCCTCGAGCTGCGGCTGGGGCAGCGCCACCGACGGGATGCCCGCGGACTCCGCGAGGTCGGCGGCGGCCAGCTGACCGCAGGCGCCGTCGATGTCCTGACCCCGGGTGTCGCGGACCGTCGTCGCCACGCCGTGGGCCCGCAGCCGGTCCACGAACTCACGCTGGGCGGGCAGCGGGCTGGCATCCCACTTGCTGCCCGGGGTCGGGTTCAGCGGGATCAGGTTCACGTGCGCCAGCCGCTTGGCCAGCCGCTGACCGAGCAGGTCCGCGCGGAAGGGCTGGTCGTTGACGTCGCGGATGAGCGCGTACTCGATCGAGTACCGGCGGCCCGTCCGGCGGGCGTACGCGTCGGCCGCCTCCAGCACCTCGGTGACGTTCCACCGGGTGTTGACCGGGACCAGGGTGTTGCGCAGCTCGTCGTCGGGGGCGTGCAGGCTGACCGCCAGGGTGACGTTGAGGCCCTCCTCGGTCAGCCGGTTGATCGCCGGCACCAGCCCGACCGTGGACACGGTGACCGAGCGCTGGCCCAGCCCCAGGCCGTACGGCGCTGGGGTCAGCAGCGCGTCGAGGGTCTTGCGGACCCGGGCGTAGTTGGCCAACGGCTCCCCCATGCCCATGAAGACCACGTTGGACAGCCGGCCCGGCCCACCGGGGATCTCCCCCGCCGCCATGGACGCCGCCGCGGCGACCGCCTGGCCGATGATCTCCGCCGCCGACAGGTTGCGGGTCAGCCCACCCTGGCCGGTCGCGCAGAACGGGCAGGCCATGCCGCAGCCGGCCTGGCTGGAGATGCACACGGTCGCCCGGCCGGGGTAGCGCATCAGCACGCTCTCCACGAGCGCACCGTCGTGCAGGCGCCACAGGGTCTTGCGGGTGCGCCCGCCGTCGGCGCTCTGGTGCCGGACGACCGTGAGCAGGCCGGGCAGCAGGGCGTCGGCCAGGTCGGCGCGCGCGGCGGCCGGCAGGTCGGTCATCGCCGCGGTGTCGGTGACACCGCCGTAGTAGTGCCGGGCCAGCTGGTCGGCGCGGAACGCGGGGTGCCCCAGCTCGGAGACGGCCTCACGCGCCTGCTCACGGGTCAGGTCGGCGAGGTGGCGCGGCGGCTTGGTGGCGCGGCGCGGGGCGTCGAAGACCAGGGGCAGGGACACGGGTGCGGTCGAGGGCTCAACAGTCATGGCGTCCACCACTGTCCCACCCCCGGGCCCCCGGTGGCTGACCTGCGGGGGTGAGATCCCTCCCGGACGGGCGGTTCAGGCGCCGGCCGGGGTCTCCGGATCCGGCCCCGGGGTGGGGGCAGACGGCGACGTCGGGGTCGTCGGCGTCGTGGGGGTCGTGGGGTCCACCGGGGTCACCGACGTCGAGGGGGTCGTCGGGGTGTCCGTCGGCAGCGGTGCCGGCGGGGTCGGCGTCGGCCCGGTGTCGAGCGCCTCCGTCGGCGACGGCGCGGCCCCGGACACCGGGACGGTGCCGACCGCCAGGGCACCCACCTCCGCGGTGGCCACCGGCGCTGCGCTGCCGGTCGCCGCGGGGTCCCCCGCTGTCGGCGCGGGGGTGGCCGCCGGAGGCAGCACGGCAGGACCGGCTGTCGGTGGGGGCGGCGTCGGCGGGGTGCCGGGCAGCGGGGACACCCGCCCCGGGCCCGTGCCGGCGGTCCGCGGCGGCGCCTCGTCGACCGGGCTCTGCACGGCCGCCGTCCCCACGGCTGAGGAGGGCGCCGTCGTCGGGACGCCGGTGGCCAGCGGGACGACCGCGGGCGGGGAGTCGACGGCGGCCGGGGTGCCGATCGAGGCCGACGCCGTCGCCGGGCCCGGGGCACCCGGCCCGGTGGAGGCGAGCAGCGCACCCAGGACGACGACGCCGGCCGCGAGCAACGCGGCGAGCACCCGACCGGTCACCGGGGTCCTCGGTGGCACCTCCGGCGCGCGGACGGCGCGGGCCGGCTCGTCGCCGCTGACCCACTCCGGGAGCCAGGAGGCGTCCCAGCCGGTCTCCTCGCGGACGTCCACGGCGGCCTCCTCGGGGGTCGCGGTGGGCGGCGGGCGCCGGACCCGGCAGCGCACCGGGCCATGGTGCCCAGCGGGGGCCGGCGACACCGGCAGGCCGGGCGGGGACGGGTTGCCGAGCCCCGGACGCCGCGCCTGTCAGCTCTCGCCCGCCGGTCCGACCGGGGTGGCGTGCCGGCGCACCCAGCCGTGCATCGCGATGCCCGCAGCGACACCGGCGTTCAGCGAGCGGGTCGACCCGTACTGGCTGATGGACACCGTCAGGTCAGCGCCGTCCCGCGCCTGCGCCGTGAGCCCGGGGCCCTCCTCGCCGAAGACGAGCACGCACCGCTCGGGCAGGTCCACCGTCTCCAGGGGCGCCGCCCCGGGTCCGTTGTCCACCGCGACGACCGTCAGGCCGGCCCCGGCGGCGAAGGCCAGCAGCCCGCCGACGTCCGCGTGGTGGCGCAGGTGCTGGTAGCGGTCGGTGACCATGGCACCCCGGCGGTTCCAGCGCCGGCGGCCGACCACGTGCACCTCGGCGGCCAGGAAGGCGTTCGCGGTCCGGACGACGGTCCCGATGTTGAGGTCGTGCCCGAAGTTCTCGATGGCGACGTGGAAGGGGTGCCGCCGGGTGTCCAGGTCGGCCACGACCGCCGCCATCGACCAGTACCGGTAGCGGTCCACCACGTTGCGCCGGTCACCCGCAGCCAGCAGCTCACGGTCGTAGCGCGGGTCCTCGGGCCAGGGACCCACCCACGGCCCGACCCCGACCGAGGTGCCCCACTCGGTGGGTCCCGCGGCCTCGTCGAGCGGTCGGTCCGCCGGATCAGCCTCCACGCCACCAGCCTGGCACGGGTGGACAGGCGCGGGGTGGACAGGTGGGGGTAGACACGGACCGTGCTGCTCCACCTCGCCACCCCGTCCGACTGGTCCGCCGCGCAGGCCGCCGGTGCCGTGCACCCGCTGCCCGCCGTCGGCTTCGTGCACCTGTCGACCCCCGAGCAGGTGCACCTGCCGGCCCAGCGGCTCTTCGACCACACCGACGACCTGCTGCTGCTGGTCCTGGACCCCGAACGGCTCGGGGCTCCGGTCCGGTGGGAGCCCGGCGTGCCCGGTGACCCGGCCAGCATGGTGTTCCCGCACCTGTACGGACCGCTGCCCGTGTCGGCGGTGACGACCGTCGTGCCGTGGCCCCGACCGCGGGGGCCACAGGACCTGCCGGCCCTGGACTAGGCCGGGACGATCGCGGTCAGCAGCAGGTAGGACACCACCGCGGCCGGCAGCAGGGAGTCCATCCGGTCCATCAGGCCGCCGTGCCCGGGCAACAGGGTGCCCATGTCCTTGATGCCCAGGTCGCGCTTGAGCAGGGACTCCCCCAGGTCGCCCAGGGTGGCCGTCAGGGCCATGGCCACACCGAAGACGACGCCACCCCACCAGGGACCGTGGAAGGTCAGCGTCACCAGCAGCACACCGGCCAGCACGCAGGCCGCGACCGACCCGGCCAGCCCCTCCCAGGACTTCTTCGGGCTGACCGAGGGCGCCATCGGGTGCTTGCCGAACAGCACGCCCGCGGCGAACCCGCCGACGTCGCTGCAGACGACGGTGACGATGAAGGCCAGCACCCGGGCGACGCCGTCCTCGGGCACCAGCAGCAGCACCGCGAACCCGGCCAGCAACGGCACGTAGAGCGCCACGAACACCGCCGCGGACGCGTCGCGCAGGTAGCCGCTCGGGCCGTCACCCAGCCGCCACAGCAGCACCGCGAGGGCGGTGAGCAGGAAGCCGACGACCAGCCCGGAGGGCCCACGGGTCCAGGCCAGCCCGATCATCAGCAGGCCCCCGACCAGCACCGGCGGCAGCGGCGGGCGGTGCCCACCGGCGTCCAGGGCCCGGGTCAGCTCGGTGACGCTGACGACCACCGCCAGCGCGATGACGACCAGGAACGCCGGCCGGTAGAGGAACAGGGTGGCCAGCACCACGGCGCCCAGGCCCAGACCCACGCCGACGGCCGAGGCCATGTCGCGACCGGCCCGGCCGGCGCGCGGGGCACCCGAGGGCGTGTCCCGCGGGGCGGCACCGGTGGCCTCCGCGCCGAGCGCGCCGGGCAGCGCGGTCAGCGGCGGCTCGTCGACGTCGTCGGTGACCGGGGTGGCCGGGGGCGGCACCTCGGGGAGGTCCCCGGTCCGGGCCACCGGCTCGTCCCCGGGACCCGGTGCCGGGAGGCCGCCGTCGGCGCCGTGCCTCCGGTCGCCCGGTGCGGGGTCGGGCTCGCGGCCTGGGCCGTCGGTCACGCGGTCGACCTCCTGCAGGGCGATCAGCGGCATGGGGCCGGTGTCCCCGGGCTCGGCGTAGCCCGCCCGGCGACCGCTGCCCGCCCCCCGGCGCGCAGGACTCCCCGGGCCGGGGTCGAGCGGGTCGGGCGGGCTGGCAGGCATGGTGGCGCGTCCCTCGGGGTGGGTCGACTCAGACGTCGAGCAGCTCGGTCTCTTTGTTCTTCATGGCCTCGTCGATGCCCGCGACGTGCTGGGCGGTCAGGTCGTCGAGCTCCTTCTCCGCGCGACGGACCTCGTCCTCGCCGGCCTCGCCGTCCTTGTTGATCCGGTCCAGCTCCTCCTTGGCCCGGCGACGGACGTTGCGGATGGCGACCTTGGCGTCCTCGCCCTTGCTGCGGGCCTGCTTGACCAGGTCCCGGCGACGCTCCTCGGTCAGCTGCGGGAACACGACCCGGATCAGCTGCCCGTCGTTGGTCGGGTTCACCCCGAGGTCGGAGTTGCGCACGGCCTTCTCGATGGCCTGCAGCTGGCCTGCGTCGTAGGGCTTGATGACGGCCATCCGCGCCTCGGGGATGGTGATGGAGGCCATCTGCGGCACCGGGGTCATCGCGCCGTAGTAGTCCACGGCGATCCGGTTGAACATCGACGGGGCGGCGCGCCCGGTGCGCACCGATCCGAGGTCCTCGCGGGCGACCGACAGGGCCTTGTCCATCCGCTCCTCGGCGTCGAGCAGGGTGTCGTCGATCACGGTGTTCTCCTCCTGGGGGCCGGCGGGCCGGCCCGGTGGTACGAGCGGGTGGTCAGCGTGCGGGACGTCCTACCCCGGAACGCTCCGGGTCAGGCGGGACGACTGATCAGCGTGCCGATCTTCTCACCCGCCACCGCACGGGCGATGTTGCCGTCGCGGAGCAGGTTGAAGACCACGATGGGCATGCGGTTGTCCATGCACAGGCTGATCGCGGTGGCGTCGGCGACGGCGAGCTGGTCGGTGAGCACCTTCGCGTAGTCCAGGTCGGTGTACATCGTGGCGGAGGGGGTCGTCCGCGGGTCGGCGTCGTAGACGCCGTCGACGCCGTTCTTGCCCATCAGCAGCACCTGGCACTCGATCTCCAGGGCGCGCTGGGCGGCAACGGTGTCGGTGGAGAAGTACGGCATCCCGGCCCCGGCCCCGAAGATGACCAGCCGCCCCTTCTCCAGGTGCCGCATCGCCTTGCGCGGGATGTAGGGCTCGGCGACCTGGCCCATGGTGATCGCGGTCTGCACCCGGGTCTCGATGCCGGCCTTCTCGCAGAAGTCCTGCAGGGCCAGGCAGTTCATGACCGTGCCGAGCATGCCCATGTAGTCGGCGTGCCCCCGGTCCATCCCGGCCTGGGAGAGCTCGGCACCCCGGAAGAAGTTCCCGCCGCCGACCACGATGGCCACCTGGGTCCCCCGGGCGACCACGACGGCCAGCTGCTCGGCGATGTCCCGGATGATCACCGGGTCCACCCCGACCTTGCCACCCCCGAAGGCCTCACCGGAGAGCTTGAGCAGCACCCGGTCGTAGCCCCCGACGTCGGCGGCACGGAAGGCGGTGGGCGCCGAGAGGGGCGGGGTCTGGGTCACGGGGGTCCTCGTCTGTGGTGCCGTGGGGTTCTGGACGATCCTGCCGCACGGCTCGGTGCCGGTGCGGCCGGTGGTGCCGGACAGACCACCGGCCCCGTCCCTGGGCAGGGGCGGGGCCGGTGGCTGCGTCCGGGTGTGGCTCAGGCCTGGCCGACCTCGAACCGGGCGAACCGGTCGACGGTCAGACCGGCCTCGTCGATGACCTGCTTCACCGTGCGCTTGGGCTCGGTGATGGAGGGCTGCTCCAGGAGGACGAAGTCCTTGTAGTAGGCGTTGACCCGACCCTCGACGATCTTGACGATCGCCTGCTCGGGCTTGCCCTCCTCCTTCGCGGTCTGCTCGGCGACGCGACGCTCGGTCTCGACCGTCTCGGCCGGGACCTCGTCGCGGGTGAGGAAGCGCGGGCGGGCGGCGGCGATGTGCATCGCCAGCGACCGGGCGGCCTCCTCGGTGCCGGCCGAGTACTGCACCGCGACACCGATGGCCGGGGGCAGGTCGGTGGCCCGCTTGTGCAGGTAGACCGCGGTCGGGCCCTCGAAGACGACGAAGCGCGAGAGCACGAGCTTCTCGCCGATCCGGGCGGACTCGCCCTCGACCAGCTTCTCGACCGTCTGGCCGTCGACCTCGGTGGCCAGCAGCGCGGCGGCATCCGCCGGCTTGCTCTGCAGCGCGATGTCGAGCAGTCGCTCGGCCAGCGCGGCGAAGTCGGTGTTCTTGGCGACGAAGTCGGTCTCGCAGTCGAGCTCGAGCAGCGCGCCGTCGCGGGTGACGACGAGGCCGTTGGTCGTCGAGCGCTCCAGGCGCTTGCCGACGTCCTTGGCGCCCTTGACGCGCAGGATCTCGATGGCCTTGTCGTAGTCGCCGTCGGACTCCGTCAGGGCCTTCTTGCAGTCCATCATGCCGGCGCCGGTGGCGTCGCGCAGACGCTTGACGTCGGTCGCTGTGACAGCAGCCATGTCACTTCCTCTTCTGTGCGGTGCTGGGGGCGGCCCCGTCCGTCCGGCGCGGCGAGCGCGCGGGGCCGGGGCCCTTCGGGGGTGCTGGGGACGTGCGGCGGCGCCGCCCCCCGGTCCGGTGATGGACAGGGGGACGGCGCCGTCGTGTCACGCCTGGGTGGTGCCGGACTCCGCGGTGGCCTCGGCGGCGGGCTCGCCCGCGTTGGGGGCCTGCTCCGAGGGGGTGACGACGGCGTCGGCAGCGGGGGCGTCGGCAGCGGGGGCGTCGGCAGCCGGTGCGGCAGCGTCGGCCGGGACCGAGCTGTCGGCCGGGGCAGCGGCGTCGGCGCCCTGACCGCCGGTCAGCAGCTCCTTCTCCCAGTCGGCCAGCGGCTCGGCCGCGGGGGTGCCGACCTGGGCGTCCTCGCCACGACCGGCGTTGGCCTGTGCGGCCGAACGGGCCATCAGGCCCTCGGCGACGGCGTCGGCGATGACCCGGGTGAGCAGGGCGGCGCTGCGGATGGCGTCGTCGTTGCCCGGGATCTTGTAGTCGACCTCGTCGGGGTCGCAGTTGGTGTCGAGGATCGCGACGACGGGGATGCCCAGCTTGCGGGCCTCGCCGACGGCGATGTGCTCCTTCTTGGTGTCGACGACCCAGACCGCGCTCGGGACCTTCTTCATGTCCCGGATGCCGCCGAGCGAGCGCTCGAGCTTGGCCTTCTCACGCGAGAGGAGCAGCTGCTCCTTCTTGGAGAGGCTGACCAGCGAACCGGTCTGCTCCAGGTCCTCGAGCTCCTTGAGGCGCTCGAGCCGCTTGTAGACGGTCTGGAAGTTGGTGAGCATGCCGCCCAGCCAGCGCTGGTTCACGTAGGGCATGCCGACGCGGGTCGCCTGCTCGGCGATGACCTCCTGCGCCTGGCGCTTGGTCCCGATGAACATGATCGAACCGCCGTGGGCGACGGTCTGCTTCACGAACTCGTAGGCCTGGTCGATGTAACCCAGCGTCTGCTGGATGTCGATGATGTAGATGCCGTTGCGCTCGGTGAAGATGAAGCGCTTCATCTTCGGGTTCCAGCGACGGGTCTGGTGCCCGAAGTGGACCCCGCTGTCGAGCAGGTTCTTCATGGTGACGACTGCCACGGGGCGCCGCCTCTCTGTGTGCGTGCGCAGCCCCCGGCCCTCCGGCCGGTCGACCGCACTCTCGGTTGACGCGGGCACCTCGTGGTGCGCCGCCCTGGCGTCCCGGCGGGCCACTCCCCCGACGAACGGGACCGAGGTGACGACCGCCCCACCGCGTGGCGGTGGGATGGGGACGCGCGAAGTCGACCGGTCCGGAGACCGGTCGCGTCCCTCAGCATACGCCCTCGGAGGTCGCGCTCCCCGCCGGTCCTCCACAGGCCGACCCGCCGTCCACAGGTTCGACGCTCGGCGTCCCGGCGACCCGTGGGCGGGCGAGGCTGCCGGGGTGTCCCCCGACCCGCTCCTCCCCCCACGGACCGCGGTCGGCCGACCGGTGTCGCTGCTCGTCCTGACGCTGCTGGCCGTCCTCCTGGTGGGTCCCGGGTCACCGGGACCCGCCCGCGCCGGCCCCGCCGTCGGCCCGGCGCCGGCCGGGCTGTACGGATGGCCGCTGAGCGGCACCCCGCCGGTGGTGCGGGCCTTCGACCCGTCGGTGACGCGCTACGGCCCGGGCCACCGCGGTGCCGACCTCGGTGGTGCCGACGGGGCGTCCGTGCTGGCCGCCGGCGCCGGCACCGTGGCCTTCGCCGGGATGGTCGCCGGTCGGCCGGTCGTCAGCGTGGACCACCCCGGCGGGCTGCGCACCACCTACGAACCGGTCACCCCGCTCGTCTCGGCGGGCCAGACCGTCGTCCGCGGCTCGCCGCTGGGCACCCTGTCGGCCGGTCACGAGGGGTGCCCGGCCGCGGCCTGCCTGCACTGGGGCCTCCGGCGGGGCGAGGTGTACCTGGACCCGGTGATGCTGCTGGTGCCCCCGAGGGTCCGGCTCCTCCCGTGGGAGGGCCCGGGACGGTCAGTCGCGGTGCCAGTGCGCGAAGCCGGCCGCCGAGGTGGCCAGGACCAGCAGGGACAGCACGGCACTGCGCGTCCTCGTGTCCCCGCCCCGGGTGGCGACGAGCACGGCGGCCGCGTCGACGCCGGTGAGCAGCAGCGTCACCTCGGTGGTGCGCTGCGCCTGCGGCGGGGGGCTGACCAGCAACGCCGCACCCATCGCGATGTTGCGCGCGGCGACCAGCCGGACCAGCAGCGGCAGGGCGCGGTCCTCGTGGGTGGCCCGGGCGTCCACGCCGAGCAGGCGGGCCATCCGGCGCGGGGCGAACAGCGCGACGGTGCCCAACCACATCGACAGCGAACCGATGGACAGGCGGGTGGTCACCCAGGGGTCGGTCATGCCGGGGCCCTTCCCCGGTCGCCGGGGGCTCCAACCGCCGAGACGGGGCCCCGCCCGGCGGCGAGCACCAGCACGACGGCCAGGAACGGCAACGTCACCGCACTGGCGACCACGTCGCTCACCGCCGCGACGGAGAAGGCACCCACCGAGGGTGCCTCCAGCGGCCCCAGCACCCGGCCGACCCCGAGCGCGGCCACCGAGGCCGGCACGGTCAGCAGCGCGGAGACCGCACCGCCGGCCAGCACACCGGCCAGCACCGTCCCCGGCGCCCGCCGGACGGCGTCCCACCCCGCGCGGGTCCCCCGGACCAGGGCGCCCGACCACCGGCTGCCGCCACCCACCCCCAGCACCCGGACCGCCACCCCGGTCACCCACAGCTGGGCCACGGTCGCCGTGAGCACCCCGACGACGTCCGCGGCGAGGGCCGCTCCCCGACCGGGGACGTCCCAGACCAGGACCTGGCGCAGCACGTCGGGCACCGTGTTCACCAGCGTCGCGGCGAGGGCCGCCGTGTAGAGCGCGCCGGCGTGCCGGCGCACCAGGCCCAGGGCGACGCGCAGGACACGTCCCGGCGGCCGGGACGGCGCAGGCCGGGTCACCGGCGGGTCGCCACGCCCAGCAGCCAGCAGCCCCCGGCCCGGCTGCGGTGCCGCCGGGCGGGGACGTCGAACCCGGCGCCCTCCAGGGCGGCGAGCAGCTCGTCCTCGGTGAAGCGGTCCGCCGGGTGGCGCGAGACCGCACGCAGCACCGGGTTGTCCACGAACCGGGCCGTCATCTCCGCGTAGGCCAGCTGCCCGCCCGGGCGGAGGACCCGGGCGTACTCGGCGACCGCAGCCGGCCAGTCGACGACGTGGTGCAGCGTGTGCAGGGAGACGACCAGGTCCACCGCGTCGTCGGCCACCGGCAGCGCAGTGGCGTCGGCGCGCTCCACCCGCACCCGGTCACCCAGGTCGGCCAGCGCCCGCCGGGAGGACTCGACCGAGACCTGGTGCAGGTCGAACGCCCGGACGTCGTCGGCCCCCAACCGGGTCACCGCGACCCGCGCCCCCAGCCCCCGCCGTCCGGTGCCGACGTCCAGTGCAGTCGCCCCGCGGGCACCCAGCTCGGACAGCACCCGCCCCTCGACCCCGAGGCCGATCCGGAACCGCAGCCGGGAGTCGACCCAGACCCGGTTGGCGTCCACGTACGTCGGCGGCGGGGTGCGTCGGGGGCGGTCCGGGACACCCGGGGACGGTGTGGGGCGCAGGGTCGTCGTGCGGGCGGTCTCGGACGCGGTCACCTTCGCACCGCTACCCGGGACCCCCGGGCCGACACACCTCGGGGCGGCTCCCGGCCGGGAGCCGCCCCGAGGTCGGCGGTTGGTGCGGGAGCTCAGGTGCAGGAGCTCCGGTGCGGTGGGCTCAGGCGATGTCGGCGAGCTTGGTCCGCAGGTGCAGCACGGCCTTGGTGTGCAGCTGGCAGATCCGGCTCTCGGTGACGCCGAGGACGCGGCCGATCTCGGCCAGGGTGAGCCCCTCGAAGTAGTAGAGGCTGACCACGACCTTCTCCCGGTCGGGCAGCTGCTCGACCGCACGGGCCAGCAGCTGACGCGCCTCGCCGTGCTCGGCCATCGCCTGCGGGTCCAGCGCCGAGGAGTCCTGCAGGGTGTCGACCAGCCGGGGGGCGCTGCCGTCGTCGTCGCCGAGCAGCTCGTCCAGGGCCACGACGTTGACCAGCGACAGCTGCCCGAGGAACTTGCGGATCTCCTCGACCTCGACGCCCATCTCCGCGGCGACCTCGCTGTCGGTGGGGCTGCGCTGGAGCTTGGTCTCCAGCGAGGCGACGGTCCGCTCGAACTCCCGGGCCCGCATCCGCACCGAACGCGGGATCCAGTCGGTGGAGCGCAGCTCGTCGATGATCGCGCCCCGGATGCGGGCCATCGCGTAGCTCTCGAACTTGACCTCGCGGGAGGGCTCGTACCGGGTGATCGCGTCGATGAGGCCGAAGGTCCCGTAGGACACCAGGTCGGCCTGCTCGACGTGCGCGGGCAGACCACTGCCCACCCGGCCTGCGACGTACTTGACCAGCGGCGCGTAGTGCAGGATCAGCCGGTCCCGCAGGCCGGAGTCCCGGCCCGCGACGTAGCGCGCCCACAGGTCGGCCAGCGCGGCGTCGGCCGGGTCGATCGTCTTCTGCGCCGCGGCGGCCGGCTGGCCCTCCGCGGTCGCGTCGTCGGCGCCGAGGCGGCGCACCGGTGCCTCAGGCACGGACCCGCCCCCGCGCGGTCGTGCTGTGCCGACTCATCCCCGTCACTCCGTCGTCCCCCTCAGGCTCGTGGGTGTGCTCGCGCGTGGACCGCCCGGAGCCGTTCGACCGTCACGTGCGTGTACACCTGCGTCGTCGCGAGGCTAGCGTGGCCGAGCAGCTCCTGGACCGACCGGAGGTCGGCGCCCCCCTCCAGGACGTGGGTGGCGGCCGAGTGACGGAGCCCGTGCGGGCCCACGTCGGGGGCCCCGGGCACGGCCGCGACCGCGGTGTGCACCACCCGGCGGGCCTCCCGCGGGTCGAGCCGGCCGCCGCGCACCCCCAGCAGCAACGCGGGACCACTGGTGGGCCGGGCCAGCACGGGGCGCCCCGAGCTCAGCCAGGCGTCCAGCGCGGCACCGGCGGGCAGGCCGTAGGGCACCGACCGCTCCTTGCGCCCCTTGCCCAGCACGCGCAGCAGCCGGCGGCCGCGGTCGACGTCGTCGACGTCGAGGCCGACGAGCTCACCGACCCGGACGCCGCTGGCGTAGAGCAGTTCCACCACCAGCGTGTCGCGCAGCGCGACGGCGGCCACCTCGGGTCCAGCACCGGCGTCGGCGGGCGGCTCGGGCCGGTGGTCGAGGACGGCGCGGGCCTGGTCGGCACCGAGCACCTCGGGCAGCGTCCGGTGCGCCCTGGGGCTGGCCAGCCGCAGCCCGACGTCGTCGGGGGTCAGGCCGGTGCGCCGGAGGTGGGCGGTGAACGACCGCGCCGAGGCCGCCCGGCGGGCGGTGGTGGTCCGCCCGTCGCCGCGCGTACGCCCCAGCGCCAGCCAGCTGCGCAGCACGGCCAGGTCCAGGTCCCCGACCCCCCGGCCCCCACGTCGGGTGAGGTGGTCCAGCAGGGACACCACGTCGCCGGTGTAGGCCCGCACGGTGTGCTCGGACAGGTCGCGCTCCAGGCGGAGGTGGTCGGCCCAGGCGTCCAGCGGCTCGGTGAGCGCCGGGGGCAGGGCCGCGCGCAGCGTCGCGGTCCGACTGGTCACCGGTCGAGCCTGCGCCGCGCCCGGGGCCGGGTCAACCAGCCGCGCCGCCCACCGCGGCGTCCCGGGTCACCCGCCACCCGGTCCCGGTCCACTCGACGAGGCCGGTCAGCTCCAGGGCGGGCAGCACCCGCAGCACGTCCAGCTCGCTGCAGCCGGCCGCGACGGCCAACCGCTCCGGGGGCACCCCCACCCGCACCGGGCAGGCGTCCAGCACCCGCCGGGCGATGTCGGACAGCTCGTCCCGCGGGCCGGTCGAGGTCACCGCGACCGCGGCCAGGTCGGTGCCCAGGTCACCGACCGCCTCGACGACGTCGGCCGCGGAGGTGACCAGCAGGGCCGGCTGCTCCCCCGCCCGCATCAGCTGGTGGCACCCCACGCTCAGGGCGCTGGTGACCGGCCCGGGCACGGCCATGAGCACCTTGCCCAGCGACCGGGCCCGGTGGGCCGTGGCCTGCGCCCCCGAGCGGGCGGCCGCCTCGACGACGACGGTGCCCCGGGTGAGCGCGGCGATGAGCCTGTTGCGGACCAGGAACCGATGACGCAGCGGGGCACAGCCCGGGGGCCACTCGCTGACCAGCAGGCCGTCCTCCAGGACCCGGTCGAAGAGGCGGGCGTGGCCGGCCGGGTAGGGCCGGTCCACCCCGCAGGCGAGGACGACGACGGTCGGCCCGCCGGCGGCGACCGCACCCCGGTGGGCCGCGGCGTCGATGCCGAACGCCCCGCCGGACACGGTGGTGAACCCCCGGCCGGTGAGGCCGTGCGCGAGATCGCCGGCCACGTGCTCGCCGTAGGCGGTGCTCGCCCGGGACCCCACGAGGGCCACCGAGCGGTCGACGAGGGCGTCCAGCCGGGCCGGACCCCGCACCCACAACGCCAGCGGGGGCACCAGGGCGGTGGTGCGGTCCACGCCGGCGGGCTGCCGGTCGGCGGCCAGGGTGAGGCTGTGCAGCGGGAGCGCGGGCCACTCGTCGTCCTCGGGGGTGACCAGCCGGGCGCCGAGCACGTCGGCCCGGCGCAGGTCCTCCACCGACCGGTCCTCCCCCGCCCGGGCACCGACCAACGCCTGCAGCCGGGACGGCGCGGTCTGCCCGGCCAGCGCCTGCGCGGCACCCACCGGACCGTGGTGCTCGACCCACCGCCACAGCTCGGTGCTGCCCGGCTCGACCGCCCGGGTCAGCCAGGCCCGCGCCCGACGGCGGAGCTCGGGGTCCGCGGGGTCGCCACGCAGCGCCGTCGACAGGTCGGCGGTCATGCCGCCACCCGCTGCAGCCGCAGCCCCAGCGCCTCGGTGACCTCGTCGGCGCCCGGGACGTCACGGCCGGCCAGGTCGCTCAACGTCCAGGCGACCCGCAGCACCCGGTCGAAGCCGCGCAGGGACAGGGCCCCGCGCTCCAGGGCCCGCTCGGCGAGCACCAGAGCGGCCCGGGGCACCGGCCAGCGCTCGCGGAGCAGCCGGCCGGGCACCTCCCCCGTCGTCCGCAGGCCCGTGCCGGCCAGCCGTTGCGCGGCGACCGCCCGTGCCGCGGCCACCCGGGCCGCCACCACCGCGGTGGCCTCCGGGGCGGCGACGGCGTCCAGCCAAGCCGCACGGGTGACCGGCGGCAGCTCCACCCGCAGGTCGATGCGGTCCAGCAGGGGCCCGGACAGCCGGGAGCCGTACCGGCGGCGTTCCAGCGAGCTGCAGGTGCAGGCGGTGTCCCCGGCGGCGCTGGCGCACGGGCAGGGGTTGGCCGCCAGCACCAGCTGCACCCGGCACGGGAACGTCGCCGACCCGTGTGCCCGGTGGATCGTCACCGACCCGCGCTCCAGCGGCTGGCGCAGCGTGTCGAGCACCGCGCGGGGGAACTCGGGCGCCTCGTCCAGGAACAGGACCCCGGCGTGGGCCCGGCTCAGCGCGCCCGGCCTGATCTGCCCGGACCCGCCGCCCACCAGCGAGACCGTCGTCGCCGAGTGGTGGGGGGCCTCGAAGGGCGGCCGGCTGACCAGCGGCGCGCCGCCGGGCAGCGTGCCGGCCACCGAGGCGATCGCGGTCACCTCGGTGGCCGTCGCCTCGTCCAGGAGCGGCAGGAGCCCGGGCAGCCGTTCGGCGAGCATCGTCTTGCCCGCCCCGGGCGGACCGGACAGGAGGAGGTGGTGCCCACCCGCCGCGGCGACCTCGACGGCCCGACGGCCGGTGGCCTGCCCGACCACGTCGGCGAGGTCCGGGCCGGGCGGTACCGGAGGGCCGGGCGCCCGGACGTGCGCCGCGAGCCGCCGCTTGCCCGAGAGATGACCCAGGACCTGCCCGAGGTCGTCGACCGCGACCACCTCGGTGCCGGGCAGCAGCGCGGCCTCGTCGGCGTTCTCCGCCGGCACCACGACGCGCCGCCGACCGGCACGTGCAGCGGCGAGGACCGCCGGCAGCACCCCCCGGACCGCGCGGACCCCGCCGTCCAGCCCCAGCTCGCCGAGGAAGACGACGTCGTCCGCGCAGCCCTCGGGCAGGGTGCCGGACGCGGCGAGGACGGCGACCGCGATGGCCAGGTCGAAGCCGCTGCCCTGCTTGGGCATCGAGGCCGGGGACAGACCGATGGTGACCCGGCGCTGCGGGAAGTCCAGACCGGTGTTGCCCAGGGCCGCGCGGACGCGGTCCAGCGACTGGCGGACGACCGCGTCGGGCAGCCCGACCAGGACCGTGCCGGGCAGCCCGTTCGCGATGTCGACCTCGACCTCGACCAGGGCCCCGGTGACGCCGGCCAGCCCGACCGACCAGGTGCGGGCCAGCATCAGAACGCCGCCGGCAGGTGGGTGACCTCGGCCGGACGGCCCGGGCGGACCAGCACCGCCACCACGTCGAAGCGCAGCTCGCGGGCGTGGTGGTCGTGTGCGGCGAGCCACTGCAACGCCAGGGAGCGCAGCCGCTGCTGCTTCAGCGGGGTCACCGCGGCGGCGGGGAACCCGTACCCGGTGCCCCGGCGGGCCTTCACCTCGCAGAAGACGATCGCGTCGCCGTCCCGGGCCACCACGTCCAGCTCACCGTGCCGCGTCCGCCAGTTGCGGTCGAGCACGGTGAGCCCGCGGTCGGTCAGGTACCCGACGGCGAGCTGCTCCCCGAGGGCGCCCAGGGCGGCACGGGTGAGCGGGGGCGGGGGTCTGGTCTCGCTGCTGGCCACGCCGCGAGCCTGGGACCCCGGCGTCCCGCGCGGGGCGCCGTCCGCGGGTCTGTGGACGCGCCCCCCACGTGTGGACGACGGCGGGCGCGACCACCCGCGGTGTGCTCAGCGGGGGTCAGGTGATCCGGGGGTTCTCCGGCAGCTCGAGGTCGGGCTTGTCCAGCTCCTCGACGTTGACGTCCTTGAACGTCACGACCCGGACGTTCTTGACGAACCGGGCGGGGCGGTACATGTCCCACACCCACGCGTCGGACAGCTTCAGCTCGAAGTAGACCTCGCCGGCGGCGTCCCGGACCTGCAGGTCCACGCTGTTGGCCAGGTAGAACCGGCGCTCGGTCTCCACGACGTAGGAGAACTGCCGGACGATGTCCTTGTACTCGCGATAGAGCTGCAGCTCCATCTCGGTCTCGTACTTCTCGAGGTCCTCGGTGCTCATCGCAGGTGCTCCACGGGCGTCGGGGACTGGTCCACCGGCCCATCATCGTGCATGCCGGCGGCCGGTGGCACCCGGCGCCCGCGCGCGGCGTGTGCGTCGCGGGCCCGGACCACGTTGACGAAGCGGGACCGGTGCTCGGAGCAGGGGCCGTGCCGGTGCAGCGCGGCGGTGTGCAGGTCGGTCGTGTAGCCCTTGTGGACGTCGAAGTCGTACTGCGGGAAACGCTGGTGCAGGTCGACCATCATGCGGTCCCGGGTGACCTTGGCCAGCACGGACGCCGCGGCGACGCAGGCCGCGACCCGGTCGCCCTTCCACACCGCGAGGGTGGGCTGGGCCAGGCCGGTGACCGGGAAGCCGTCGGTCAGCACGTAGTCCGGGGTGAGCCCCAGGGTGGACACCGCCCGGCGCAGCGCCTCGATGTTGGTGACGTGCATGCCGCGCGCGTCCAGCTCGGGGACGTCGACGACCACCACCGACCAGGCGAGCGCCCGGTCGACGACCTCGTCGTACACCTTCTCGCGGGTGGCCGCGGTCAGCAGCTTGGAGTCGGCGAGCCCGGGGACCCGGCCGCGACGCCCGGCAGGCAGGACGCAGGCGGCAGCGACCAGCGGGCCGGCACACGCGCCGCGGCCGGCCTCGTCGGCACCGGCGATCGTGGTGAACCCGCGACGCCGCAGCGAGCCCTCCATCGACCAGAGCGCGTCGGTCCGGGCTGTGGAGGGGGCGGTGCGGGTCCGGGTGGCGGTCGGAGTGGCCATCGCCGACCGACCCTACGACGCACCACCGACACGGCGGCGGGCACCGCGTGGGGCACGGCGGGGGGCACGGCGGGGGGCACGGCGGGGGCGAGGCCGCACGAGCCACGAGCCGGCCCGCGGGGGAACGGGGGCCGGCTCGTGGTCCTGGGTCGTCCGGCGTACCGGACGAGGGTGGGCGGTCGGGCCGCCGAGGAGGCGGACGGCCCGGCCGCACCGGGGAGGGGGCTCAGACGGTCCCGGACGCGGCGGCGACGGCGGGGTCGACGTCGAGGGTGGCGCCGGGGGCCGACAGTGCGTGGCTGCCGCAGGAGCAGCCGGGGTTGCGGGCCGAGAGGACCAGCGAGACGGCGTGCGCCCGGTCGCGGGCACCCAGCTTGCGCAGGATGGCCTTGACGTGGGACTTGACGGTGTCCTCGCTGATGAACAGGTTGCGGCCGATGGCCCGGTTGCTCTGGCCCTGGATCAGCTCGTCGAGGACGTCGGACTCGCGACGGGTCAGCGGCACCGAGGGGGTGAGCTCCTTGACGGCCGGGGCGGTGGCGGACTCGGTGCGGCGGATCTGCGGGTCGACGACGGTGCGCCCGGCGCGGGCGGCCAGCACGGCCCAGCCCAGCAGGGTGGGCGAGGTGTTCATGAGCAGGTAGCCCCGGACACCGGCGGCCAGGGCCTCGTTGACCACGGCGGGGTCCTCGGAGGTGGCCAGCGCGACGATGGCGACGCGGGGGTAGCGGCGACGCAGGTCGCGGCAGGCGTTCAGGGTGGCGGCGCGGCCGGCGCCCAGCTCGACGATGACGGCGTCGGGGCGGGCGGACTCGACCAACGTCAGGGCCCGGCGCAGCTCGCCGGGGGTGCCGACGGCCTGCATGCCGGCCGTCTCGTTGACCATGCTGACCAGGCCACGGCGCAGGACCGGGGCGTCAGCGAGCAGGAGCACGCGGGTGACGCCGCGGGTGGTGCTGACCGTGGGGGTGGACATCGCTGACTCTCCGTTCGGGGATCGGTGACTCTCAGCTCTGTCATCGACCGGGTGAACGGAGTACTTGAACAACTTCTGTAGATCACTTTCTGCAACCCGCGCAGATCATGCCCAGGCTGCCGGACCCCACGGTCCGGTGACTCGTCCAGGTCGTCCGCGTGTCGGCTGGACGACCGGCGGCTCAGTCCTCCCGGTTGCGCCCCGGACGGGTCCGCGGCGCCGGCCGCAGCCGCCGCCAGCCGGTACCCGGCGGACGCCGCGAGGGCCCGGTGGCGACCACTCGTCGCCGGCGGGACCGCCGCCGGGCGGCGACCGGCACGGCACCGGCCAGCCCCAGCAGCAGGGGTGCCGCAGCCGCCACGTCGGCCTGCACCCCGCTGACCACCGGTGCGCCGGCGGCCTGCTGCTGGATGTCGGGGCTGTCCAGGAAGGTGAAGCGGCTGACCGGCCACACGATGACCGAGGCCTTGCCGATGACGTCGTCGACGGCGATCGTGCCGCTGTACTGGTCGCTGACGTGCGACCGGGAGTCCGCGGAGGCGGAGCGGTGGTCCCCCATCACCCACAAGCGGCCCTCCGGGACGGTCACCGGACCGAAGGCCCGGGTCTCCAGGGGGGTGTTCTCGTAGATGTAGGGCTCGTCCAGGGGCTCGCCGTCCACCAGGATGCGGCCCTGGTCGTCACAGCACTGCACGGTCTGGCCGCCGACGGCGATGACCCGCTTGACGTAGTCGTCCTCGCTGGGCGGCGCGACACCGATCGCCCGGCCCAGGAACAGGGCGGCGGAGGAGAACCAGTTGCCCGGCTCCGCGACGTCGACCTCGGGGGTCCAGGTGTCCGGCCCCTCGAAGACGACGATGTCCCCGGGCTCGGGCTCGGAGAACCAGTACGGCGGCTTGGTCACCAGCACCCGGTCCCCGGTGCACCCCGTGCACCCGTGCAGCGTGGTCTCCATCGACCCCGACGGGATGAAGAACGCCTGCACCAGGAAGGTCTTCACGAGCAGGGCCAGCACGAAGGCGACCACCAGCAGGACCGGCAGCTCCTTGAGCAGCGAGCCCTTCTTCTGGTCCTCGTCACGCGCCCGGCGGCGGGCTCGGCGGGAGGAACGGGGGTCGTCCGCGGCAGTGGACTCGTCCGCGTCGGCGGGCCCCGCGGGCCGGTCGGTGCTCATCGCGTCGAAGCGTACGTTCCCGGGCTGCCCACCCCGCACGACGCAGCACGGCCCGGCTGCGTGTCGCAGCCGGGCCGTGCTGGGTGGTGCTGGTGGAGCGGGAGAGCAGTCGTCAGCGGACGACGGCCTCGCGCTTCTCCTTGATCTTGGCGGCCTTGCCGCGCAGGTCGCGGAGGTAGTACAGCTTGGCGCGACGCACGTCACCGCGGGTCAGCACCTCGATCTGCTCGACGACGGGGGTGTGCACCGGGAAGGTGCGCTCCACGCCGACGCCGAAGCTGACCTTGCGGACGGTGAAGGTCTCGCGGATCCCGCCACCCTGGCGACGGATGACCGCGCCCTGGAAGACCTGGATGCGCGAGCGGGTGCCCTCGATGACCCGCACGTGCACCTTCAGGGTGTCCCCGGGGCGGAAGGCGGGGATGTCGTCGCGCAGCGACTCGGCGTCGAGGGCGTCCAGGGTGTTCATCGCAGCAGTCCTCAGTCCTAGCGGTGTCGGTACTCGGGCTGCACTCACGCCAGGTGCGCGCAGCGTTCCCCGGTGGGTTTCCGATCCGGGGGGCCGCGGCTCCGTGGGAGCGGCAGCAGCAGCCCCCTACTGTGCCACAACCAGGTGGGCCGTGACGCAGCGGCCCTGTGATCTCAGGTGTCGACGACCCGTGGCGGCCCGGTCCAGGGTCCTGCCAGCAGCTCGGGCAGCAGGGTGGCGAGGTCACCCGGGGCGAAGGCGGCGGGTCCCGCCGCGACCTCCTCCACGCTCCACCAGCGGTGCGGCTCGTCGCCCAGCAGCTCCAGCTCGGTCCGCCCGGATGCGTCCACGACGTGCTCGACGTCGCGCAGGACGAAGAAGGTCTCGCGGCTGTCCACCACCCGGTCGCCGAAACTGCCCAGGTGCCGGCGCAGCCAGACCGGGCCCTCCAGCGCCGTCGGCTCGACCACCAGCCCGACCTCCTCGGCGAGCTCGCGGGCCGCGGCCACCCGCAGGGACTCGCCGGCCTCCACTCCCCCGCCCGGCGTGTACCAGAACAGCACGTCCCCGGGGACGGCGTCCGGGCCGGTCAGCCGGGCACCGAGCAGCAGCACGCGGCCCGCCGGGGAGAGCACCAGAACCCGGGCGGTCGGCCGCACCCAGGGCGGGGTCACGCGTCGGCGTCCAGCGCGGCGCGGTCGGCGGCGGACAGCTCGACCCCGGCCAGCAGGTCCGGCCGCCGGTCCGCGGTGCGCCGCAGGGACTCGGCCCGCCGCCAGCGCGCGATCGCGGCGTGGTCGCCGGACAGCAGCACCGGAGGGACGTCGTGGCCGGCCCAGGAGGCCGGACGGGTGTAGCTGGGGCCCTCGAGCAGACCGTCGGCGTGCGAGTCGAACTCCACGGACTCGTGGTTGCCGACGACGCCGGGGATCAGCCGGGTGACCGCCTCGACCATGACCAGGACGGCGGACTCCCCGCCGGCCAGCACGTAGTCCCCGATGGAGACCTCGGAGACCGGGCCCGCGTCGGCGGCCCAGTCGGCCACCCGCTGGTCGATGCCCTCGTAGCGCCCGCAGGCGAAGACCAGGCCGGGCTCGGTGGCCCACCGGGCCGCGACCGCCTGGGTGAAGGGCCGCCCCGCGGGGGTGGGGACGACGAGCCGGGTGCCGGGCGGGCGGACGTCGGTCAGCGCCCGGGCCCAGGGCTCGGGGCGCATGACCATGCCCGGCCCCCCGCCGTACGGGGAGTCGTCCACGGTGCGGTGCACGTCGTCGGTCCACTGCCGCAGGTCGTGCACGCCCACCGAGACCAGCCCGCGGGCCGCGGCCTTGCCCAGCAGCGACTGCCCGAGCGGGGCCAGGTACTCCGGGAAGATCGTGACGACGTCGACGCGGAAGGGCGCGCTCACAGCTCGAGCAGGCCCTCGGGCGGGGTGAGCACGACGTGGCCGGCGGCGAGGTCCACGGTCGGCACGATCGCCGACACGAAGGGGACCAGCAGCTCGCTCACCCCGGGCCGACGGACGACGAGCAGCTCGGTGCCCTCGTGCCGGACACCGGTCACGGTGCCCACGACGGTGCCGTCGGTGAGCTGGACGTCCAGGCCGACCAGCTGGTGGTCGTAGAAGGAGTCCGGGTCCTCGAGCTCGGGGAGGTCGGCGACCTCGACCACGAGCAGGGTGTTGCGGTAGGCGTCCGCGGCCTCGCGGTCGGCGAGCTCGATGCCGTCCACACCGGCGATCCGCAGCAGCAGCGTGCCGGAGTGCCAGCGCTTGCCCACCACGGTCAGCGGACCCCGCTCAGCGGGCTCGGTCCGCAGCGCGGTGCCGGGGGCGAACCGCAGGTCGGGGTCGTCGGTGCGCACGTCGACGGTGACCTCACCGCGGACACCGTGGGGCCGGCCGATGCGGCCGACCACCACGGTGTCCTCGGGTGCCTGGTGGGGCACGGGTCCCGGCGAGCGCGGGGTGGTGCTCAGCGCCCGTCGGTGTCGACGACGTCGACCCGCAGGCCACGTCCACCGACACCGGTCATCACCTGGCGCAGCGCCTTGGCGGTGCGCCCGCCGCGGCCGATGACCTTGCCGAGGTCCTCGGGGTGCACCCGGACCTCGAGGGTCTTGCCGCGGCGGCCGTTGACCAGGTCGACGGCGACGTCGTCGGGGTTGTCGACGATGCCCTTGACCAGGTGCTCGAGCGCTTCTTCGAGCACGGTTACTCGGCGGCCGTCTTGCCGGCGGAGCCGTCGGCAGGGGCGTCCTCGGCCAGCTTGGCCTCGGCCTCGGGAGCGGCCTCGTCCTTGACGGCGGCCTTCTTCTTCGGGGTGGTGGCGCCGGCGGCGGGCTCGTCGGCGGCAGCGCGGGCGGCGGCCTCGTAGGCGGCCTTCTTGTCCGGCTTGGGCTCGGCGACCCGCATCGGGGCGGGGGCGGGCTCGCCCTTGAACTTCTGCCAGTCACCGGTCACGCGCAGGATCGCGGCGACGGCCTCGGTCGGCTGGGCGCCGACGCCGAGCCAGTAGGCGGCGCGCTCGGCGTCGACCTCGATGAAGGAGGGGTCCTCCTTCGGGTGGTACTTGCCGATGGTCTCGATGGACCGGCCGTCCCGCTTGGTGCGGGCGTCGGCGACGACGATGCGGTAGTAGGGCGCGCGCATCTTGCCGAGACGCATGAGCTTGATCTTGGTGGCCACGGTGTGTGGTGTGCTCCTCGTACGAGATCGTGGGTGCCCGCCCGGAGGACGCGTGGGGGTACGCCTGGGCGGTGCGGCTGGACACGCGCGACGACGGAGAGAGGGCCGCCTGCCGACGTGTTCGACCAGCCATGATGCCAGACGTGAGCCACGACGTCGGACCCGCGCCCGGATCAGACCTCGTACCGGCACCCTCGGCGGTCGGGTTGCTGCACCACGTGGAGCTGTGGGTGCCCGACCTGGCCCGGGCGGAGCGCTCCTGGGGGTGGCTGCTCACCGAGCTCGGCGCCGCCTCGTTCCAGTCCTGGGAGCACGGGCGGTCCTGGCGGGCCGGGGACGTCCACGTCGTCCTGGAGCAGTCCCCCGACCAGACCGGCGACGTGCACGAGCGCCGTCGTCCGGGGCTGAACCACCTGGCCTTCCACGTACCGGGGGTCCGCCTGGACGCCGTGGTCGAGGCGGCCCCCCGGTACGGCTGGGCCCTGCTGTTCGGCGACCGGCACCCCTTCGCCGGCGGCCCGGGCCACCGTGCTGCCCACCTGGAGGACGCGGACGGCTTCGAGGTGGAGCTGGTCAGCTCCTGACGGCGGTGACCACCGCGGCGGTGGCGCCGTCGACGGCGATCTCGGTGCGCTCGCCGGTCGCCCGGTCGCGCAGCTCCAGCACGCCGTCGGCCAGGCCGCGGCCGACGGTGACGATGGTCGGCATGCCCAGCAGCTCGGCGTCCTTGAACTTGACCCCGGGGCTGACCTTGGGCCGGTCGTCGAGCAGCACGGTGAGCCCGGCGGCGACCAGCTCGGCGGCGAGGGACTCGGCGGCTTCGAGCACCGCGGCGTCCTTGCCGGTGGCCACGACGTGCACGTCGGCCGGGGCGATCTCGCGGGGCCAGACCAGACCGAGCTCGTCGTGCATGGACTCGGCGATGGCGGCGACGGCGCGGGAGACCCCGATGCCGTAGGAGCCCATGGTGACGGTGACGAGTTTGCCGTTCTCGTCGAGCACCTTGAGGTCCAGGGCCTCGGCGTACTTGCGGCCGAGCTGGAACACGTGGCCCATCTCGACGCCGCGGGCGAGCTCCAGGGGGCCCGAACCGTCGGGTGCCGGATCGCCGGCGCGCACCTCGGCGGCCTCGATGGTGCCGTCCCAGGTGAAGTCCCGGCCGGCGACGAGGTCGAAGACGTGCTTGCCGTGCTCGTTGGCCCCGGTCACCCAGCGCGAGCCGGGGACGACGCGGGGATCGACCAGGTAGCGGATGCCCGAGGCGGACCCCTCCCCCAGCACCTGCGGCCCGATGTAGCCCTTGACCAGCGCGGGGTTGCCGGCGAAGTCGGTGAAGGGCTCCACCTCGGCGGGGGCGACCTGGGCCTCGAGCCGCTTGGTGTCGACCTCCCGGTCACCGGGCAGGCCGATGACGACCGGCTCGACCGTGCCGTCGGGGTGCCGCAGGGTCACCACGACGTTCTTGAGCGTGTGGGCCGCGGTGTAGCCGACATCGGGGAACCGCGCGACCGCGACCGCGACCAGGGTCTCGATGGTCGGGGTGTCCGGGGTGTCCTCGACGTGCGCGGCGGGCAGCCCTTCGAACGGCACCGACTCGGGCACCACGGTGGTGACGGCCTCGACGTTGGCGGCGTACCCGCCGGCCGAGCGGACGAAGGTGTCCTCACCGATGGGGGTGGGGTGCAGGAACTCCTCGGACCGCGAGCCGCCCATCGCCCCCGAGGTGGCGGAGACGATGACGTACTCCAGGCCCAGCCGGTCGAACACCCGGGTGTAGGCCTCGCGGTGCGCGGCGTAGGAGCGCTCCAGGCCGGCGTCGGAGACGTCGAAGCTGTAGCTGTCCTTCATCACGAACTCGCGGGTGCGGAACAGCCCGGCGCGGGGCCGCGCCTCGTCCCGGTACTTGGTCTGGATCTGGTACAGCGAGACGGGGAGGTCCTTGTAGGAGCCGTAGAGGTCCTTCACCAGGAGCGTGAACATCTCCTCGTGCGTGGGACCGAGCAGGAAGTCGCCACCGCGGCGGTCCTGGAGGCGGAAGAGGTTGTCGCCGTACTCGGTCCACCGGCCGGTGGTCTCGTAGGGCTCGCGGGGCAGCAGGGCCGGGAAGTGGACCTCCTGGGCGCCCATCGCGTCCATCTCCTCGCGGACGACGCGCTCGACGTTGCGGAACACCCGCCAGCCCAGCGGCAGCCAGGTGAAGCCACCGGGCGCCGAGCGCCGGATGTACCCGCCGCGCACGAGCAGGCGGTGGCTGGGGACCTCGGCGTCGGCCGGGTCGTCGCGCAGGGTGCGCAGGAAAAGGGTGGACATCCGCAACAACACGGCGGTGAGTCTGGCAGGCCCCCGCGCCCGCCCCTCAGACGACCCGGCCGCGCAGCACCGTCAGCTGGGGGTCGTCCAGGGCCGACAGGTCCGCCCGGGGGTCCCGGTCGTAGCGGACCAGGTCGGCCGGGGCCCCTTCGGTGAGCCCGGGCAGCCCCAGCCACTCCCGGGCCGCCCAGGACCCCGCGGCCAGCGCTGCCTCCGCAGGCAGGCCGGCCGCGTGCAGGGCGCGGATCTCGTCGGCGATGACGCCGTGGTCGATGCCGCCGCCCGCGTCGGTGCCGGCGAAGACCGGCACCCCCGCCTCGTACGCAGCCCGGACGACGGCGCCCGAGGAGGCGTACAGCCGCCGCATGGTCGAGGCGTAGGAGGGGAACTTCGACTCCCCCGCCGCGGCGAACCCGGGGAAGTTCTCCACGTTCACCAGCGTCGGGACGACGGCGGTGCCCTGCTGCGCCATGGTGGCGACGAGGTCCTCGGTGAGCCCGGTGCCGTGCTCGATGCAGTCGATGCCGGCCCCGATCAGGTCGGGCAGCGCGTCGGTGCCGAACGTGTGCGCGGTGACCCGGGCGCCCTCGGCGTGCGCCGCGGCGATGGCTGCGGTGAGCGCCTCGGCCGGCCACAGCGGACCCAGGTCGCCCGCGCCGCGGTCGATCCAGTCCCCGACCAGCTTGACCCAGCCGTCCCCGGCGCGGGCTTGGGTGCGGACGGCCTCGACCAGGTCCTCGGGCTCGACCTCGACGGCCAGGCCCGGCAGGTAGCGGCGGCTGCGGGCCACGTGCCGGCCCGCGCGCAGGATCCGGGGCAGGTCCTCGTCGTCGTCCAGGGCGCGGGTGTCCACCGGGGAGCCGCAGTCCCGCAGCGCCAGGACACCGGCGGCCCGCTCGACCAGCGCCTGCTCCCGGGCCGCGGCCAGGTCCTCGACGTTGCCGCCGCCCCGGGCGATACCGACGTGGCAGTGCGCGTCGACCAGGCCGGGCAGCACGAACCCGCCCCGGGCCACGGTCTCGGCGCCGGGCACCGGTTCGGTGGTGAGCCGCCCGTCGCGCACCCACAGGTCACCGGTGACGCCGTCGGGCAGCATCACGACCCCGGACAGGTGCAGCGCGGGCGGCGTCACCGGGTCAGCGGCCCTGGTCCCGGAACTGGCTGAAGTCCAGCTTGCTCAGGTCCGGCAGTGCCTGGCCCGGCGGCAGGCCGGGGACCCCGCCGGGCGCTCCCCCGCCGGCGGACCCACCGGCCCCGGGCGCTCCGCCGATGGCCCGCCGGGCCGGGGGCTTCTTGCCCTTCTGCTTCTTCCCCTTGCGGGGGGCGGCCTGGATCTGCCGGCCGCGGGCCTTCTTCGACATCGGGCCCATGCCGGGCATGCCCATGCTGCCGGCCATCTGGCCCATCATCTTCTGGGCCTGGACGAAGCGCTCCAGCAGCGAGTTGACCTCGGTGACGGTGACCCCGGAGCCGTTGGCGATCCGGACCCGCCGCGAGGCGTTGATGATCTTGGGGGTGACCCGCTCGGCGGGGGTCATGGACCGGATGATGGCCGCGGTGCGGTCCAGGTCCCGGTCGTCGACCTGCTTGAGCTGCTCCTTCATCTGCCCGGCGCCCGGGAGCATGCCGAGCAGGTTCGCGATCGGGCCCATCTTGCGGATGGCCAGCATCTGCTCGAGGAAGTCCTCGAGGGTGAAGCCCTCCCGGCTGGCCAGCTTGCCGGCCATGGCCTCGGCCTGGTCGGCGTCGAAGGCCTGCTCGGCCTGCTCGATGAGGGTGAGGACGTCGCCCATGCCCAGGATGCGCGAGGCCATCCGCTCGGGGTGGAAGACGTCGAAGTCGGTGAGCTTCTCACCGGTGGAGGCGAACATGATCGGCTCGCCGGTCACGCCGCGGACGCTGAGCGCGGCGCCACCGCGGGCGTCGCCGTCGAGCTTGGTCAGCACGACGCCGGAGAACCCGACGCCCTCCTGGAAGGCGATCGCGGTGGTGACGGCGTCCTGGCCGATCATCGCGTCGACGACGAAGAGCGTCTCGTCGGGCTGGACGGCGTCCCGGATGCCGGCGGCCTGGGCCATCAGCTCGGCGTCGATGCCCAGCCGGCCGGCCGTGTCGACGACCACGACGTCGTGCATGGTGCGCCGGGCGTGGTCGATCGAGTCCCGGGCGACCTGGACCGGGTCGCCGACGCCGTTGCCCGGCTGCGGGGCGTACACGTCGACCCCGGCCTGGCCGGCGACGATGGACAGCTGGTTGACCGCGTTGGGGCGCTGCAGGTCGCAGGCCACCAGCAGCGGGGTGTGGCCCTGCGCCTTGAGCCAGCGCCCGAGCTTGCCGGCCAGGGTGGTCTTGCCGGCGCCCTGGAGGCCCGCCAGCATGATCACCGTCGGGGACTGCTTGGCGAAGCGGATCCGCCGGGTCTCCCCGCCGAGGACGCCGACGAGCTCCTCGTTGACGATCTTGATGATCTGCTGGGCCGGGTTCAGCGCCTGGCTGACCTCGGCACCGCGGGCGCGCTCCTTGACCGCGGTGATGAAGGACCGCACCACCGGCAGGGCGACGTCGGCCTCGAGCAGCGCGATGCGGATCTCGCGGGCGGTCGCGTCGATGTCGGCCTCGGACAGCCGGCCCTTGCCGCGCAGTCCGGTGAAGACCGCGTCGAGCCGGTCGGACAGGGTCTCGAACACAACACGTCCTCACGCAGGTGGATCAGGGACGGTCCCGACGCACGGGACCGCTCTCCAGGGTATCGAGCGACGCTCAGGCGGCCTGCTGCCACAGCGTGGCGGCACCCGGGGCGCCCAGCAGCAGCGCGTCGCCACAGCCCGTGCAGACCCACTCGGGGCAGTCCAGCCCGTCCTCGGCGTGCCCGTCGGCGCAGGGCGGCTGCTCCACGACGGTCTCCTCGGCACAGACGGCGCAGTCGTAGAGCTCCACGGTGACCTCCCGGTGTCGCGGCCGACGGCGTGCCCGTCGACCTGGGAGGGACCGTGCCACGTGGGTACGACAAGACCGCCCACGCCGAGGACGCGGCAGGGCCGGTCAGCCCGGGGACACCCCCGCGGCGGCCGACAGCAGCGCCTGCTCCGCCCGCGCCCGCTGGCCCGCGTCGACCGGCGTGCCGGAGGGGTCGGCCAGGTAGAAGGCGTCCACGGCGTCGGCACCCAGGGTCTCGACCGAGGCGGAGGTGACGTCGAGCCCCTCCCCCGCCAGCGCGGCGGTGAGCCGGTAGAGCAGCCCGGCCCGGTCGCCGGCCCGGACCTCGACCAGGGTGTTGGCCGCCCCGGTCGCCTCGGCGTCGAACCAGGCCACCCGCGGCGGGGCGCCCCGGACGCCGTCCTGGCTGTAGTCCTTCTCCCGCTGGGCCAGTCGCTGAGCCAGCGGGAGGCTGCCCTCCAGGGCGGCCCGCACGCCGTCGGCCAGGATCTCCGGGACCGGGGCCCGCCCGAAGCGGGGCCGGACGGCGAACACCTGCGTCGCGTGCCCGCCCTCCACGGTCACCCGGGCGGCGCGCACGTCGAGCTGGTTGAGCGCCAGGACCCCGGCGCACAGGCTGAACAGGCCGGGCCGGTCGGGGGCGCCGATGGTGACCTGCTGGCCGTCGACGACGTCCTCGATGCCGACGGTGACCGGCTGGGTGGGGCCCGGGATGGCCGGTGCGGGGACGGTGGCCAGCGGGTCGCTGGGCTCCAGCACCGGCTCGGGCACGGTGGTGCTCCCCAGCCGGGCGGCGACCCGGCCGACCAGCGCGGCGACCAGGTGCGCCTTCCACGGCGACCAGGCCGAGGTGGAGGTGGCGGCGCCGTCGGCCTGGGCCAGGGCGTGCAGCAGCTGCAGCAGGGCGGCGTCGCCGTCGATGGCCTCCACGACCCGGTCGATGGTCGCCGGGTCGTCGATGTCGCGGTGGGTGGCGACGTCGGGCAGCAGCAGGTGGCAGCGCACCATCGCCACCAGCATGTCCACGTCGGGCGGGGCGAACCCCATCCGGGTGGCCATCTCCCCGATCACGACCACCCCGACGTCGGTGTGGTCCCCGGGCCAGCCCTTGCCGATGTCGTGCAGCAGCGCGCCGACCAGCAGCAGGTCGGGGCGGTCGACGTCCCGGGTGAGCTCGGCGGCGGCCGCGGCGGCCTCCACCAGGTGCCGGTCGACGGTGAACCGGTGCCACGGGTGGCGCTGGGGCAGCGACCGGACCCGGTCCCACTCCGGCAGCATCCGGGCCAGCAGTCCCTCCTGGTCCAGCTGCTCGAGCACCGGCACGGCACTGCGGCCACTGGCCAGCAGTCGCAGGAAGGACCAGCGCACCTCCGGCGGCCACGGCTCGGGCAGCGGCGGGGCGTGCACGGCGAGCACCTTGAGCGTGTAGGGCGACAGCAGCAGGTCCGCGCGGGCGGCGGCTGCGGCACCGCGCAGCACCAGGCCGGGGTCGACGGCGGGGCGGGCGTCACGGGCCAGCACGACCTCGTCGCCCTGGCGCACCAGGCCCTCGGCCAGCGGCTCCCGGCGGACCCGGCGGTAGCGGGTGCGCGGCCGGCGGACCAGGGCGGCGTCGACCCGGCGCCAGGTCTCGTCGGCGACGAAGGCCAGCCGGCGGCCGGCCAGGCTCACCTGGCGGATGAGGGCGTCGTCGTCGGCGAGCCCGAGGGCCTGGGCGACACCACGCTGCTCCTGTCGCACCAGCACGTCCGAGGCCCGGCGCGACCGCCGACGGAGCTCGTCGCGCACGTCGACCAGGAAGGCGTAGGCCTCCCCCGCGTCGGCCGGCGGCTCGTCGACCAGCTGGGCGGTGGACAGCGCGCGCAGCACCTGGCCCTCGCGGAGACCGCCGTAGGCCTCCTTGAGGTCGGGCTCCAGCAGGAAGCCCAGCTCCCCCACGGTGCGGACCCGCCCGCGGCGGATGTCGCGCAGCTCGGGCAGCAGCCGGGCGGCGTGCTGCCGCCAGCTGGCCAGCGTCGCGGTCCGCAGCCGGGCGGCCAGCTCGGCGTCCCCGGCGACGTGCCGGACGTCGAGCAGCCCGAGCCCGGCCTTCACGTCGGTCCCCGCCACCTGGACGGCTTCGGCGACGGTGCGCACGGAGTGGTCCAGCTTGTGGCCGGCGTCCCAGACGGGGTACCAGAGCGCGTCGGCCAGGGCGCCGATCTCGGGACGGCCGTCGTGCACCAGGACCAGGTCCAGGTCCCCGTACGGGGCCGGTTCCCGGCGGCCCAGGCTGCCGACCGCGACCAGCGCGACGCCGGTGCCGGCCGGGGCGGGGCCCTGCCCACGGCGCGGGGCCGGGCGGGGGGTGGCCGCGACGGCGGCGTCGAGCAGTCCGCCCAGCCAGGTGTCGAGGGCGGCGACCCGTCCGACGCGGGGCAGCGCGGCCAGCTCGGCGGGGTCGGGGGCCGTGACGGCCCGCAGCTCGGTCACGGGGGCACCTCGTTCCGTGCGGGGACGGCGTCCGTGCCGTCGCGGTGGGTGGAACGGCGTCGGCCCCGCGCTCGCCGGTGCGGACCCGGACGATCTCGTCGATCGTCGTCACCCAGACCTTGCCGTCACCGATCTGACCGGTGGAGGCGGACTCCACGACGGCGTCGACCACGCGGGCGGCGTCGGTCTCGCTGACGACGACCTCGATGCGCACCTTGGGGACGAAGTCCACCTGGTACTCCGCACCGCGGTAGACCTCGGTGTGGCCGCGCTGGCGGCCGAAGCCCTGGACCTCGCTGACCGTGAGGCCGGCGATGCCGATGAGCTCCAGGGCGTTCTTGACGTCGTCGAGCTTGAACGGCTTGACGATCGCGGTGACCAGCTTCATCAGTGGGAACCCTCCACGGTCTTGGCCGTCGTGGCCTGGTGCAGCGCGGAGCCGCTCCCGCCGCTCAGGCTGGTGAAGTCGTAGCCGGACTCGGCGTGCACGACGTTGTCGATCCCGGCGACCTCGTCCTCCTCGGTGATGCGGAAGCCCATCGTCTTCTCGATGATGAGGCCGATCACGTAGGTGAGGACGAAGGAGACGACCAGGACGGCGACGGCGCCGACGACCTGGCGCCACAGCTGGTCCACGCTACCGCCGAAGAAGAGGCTCTCCACGCCGGCGGGGGCGTCGGGGTCGGCCAGGAAGCCGATGGCGATGGTGCCCCAGAGGCCACCGACGAGGTGGACGCCGACGACGTCGAGGGAGTCGTCGTAGCCGAAGCGGTACTTCAGGCCCACGGCCAGGGCGCAGAGCACCCCGGCCAGGACGCCGATGATGATCGCGCCGACCGGGGAGACGGCGGAGCAGGCGGGGGTGATCGCGACCAGGCCGGCGACGACGCCGGAGGCGCCACCCAGGGAGGTCGAGTGGCCGTCGCGGAGCTTCTCCGTCAGCAGCCAGCCCAGCACGGCGGCACCGGTGGCGACCAGGGTGTTGACCCAGACCACCGCGGCGGTGTTGTTGGCGGCCAGGGCGGAGCCGGCGTTGAAGCCGAACCAGCCGAACCACAGCAGCCCGGCACCGATCATGACCAGCGGCAGGTTGTGCGGGCGCATGGCCTCGCGGCCGAAGCCGCGGCGCTTGCCGAGGACCAGGGCCAGGGCCAGGCCCGCGGCACCGGCGTTGATGTGCACCGCGGTGCCACCGGCGAAGTCGACCGCCGCCAGGTTGTTGGCGATCCAGCCACCGACGTGGGTGACGGTGCCGTCGTCGTCGGTGAGGGTGAAGTCGAAGACCCAGTGGGCGATCGGGAAGTAGACGATCGTGGCCCAGACGCCGGCGAAGACCATCCAGGCGCCGAACTTGGCCCGGTCGGCGATGGCACCGGAGATCAGCGCGACGGTGATGATCGCGAAGACGGCCTGGAAGCCGACGAACGCCATGACCGGCAGCCCGCCCTCGGCGGTGAGGTCCTCCATCAGGCCCTTGAGGCCGAAGAACTCCGTCGGGTCACCGAGCAGCCCGGCGCCGACGTCGTTGCCGAAGGCGATGGAGTAGCCGTAGAGCACCCAGAGCACGCTGATCAGCGCAGCCGCTCCGAAGCTCATCATCATCATGTTGAGGACGCTCTTCGCGCGGACCATGCCGCCGTAGAAGAGCGCGAGACCTGGCGTCATCAGCAGCACGAGAGCTGCGCTGGTGAGGATCCAGGCGGTGTCGCCGGTGTTGACCACGGCAACCTCCTGACATCGGTCGTCGGCCATCGGCCGCATCGGGGGCCCGGGAGGGCGGGGGCGGGGTGCCGGGCGCAGGCCCGGCAGAGCTGCGCGATCGGGCTGCGCGGTGGTGTGCGGTGGTGCGGTGCTGGTGTGGGGACACCGTGCCCAGACCGTGTTTCCGACGGGGTCCTGGACGTGTTTCGGGACCGTGAACACGTCCGCGCGTGTCGTCCCCCCGTGTTCCGGACGTGTTGCGTGGGCCCGACCGGCGCCGTCGGTGTGTCGATCGCCACCCCTCCCTGTGCGGTCCGAGGCCTTCTTGCGAACGCTGTGCAGGTGCCAGAGGAGTGCAATAAGGTCCGCCCGTGACGCTCACCGCACCGACCACCGCCGCCGACGGGCGCGCGGGGTTCACCCGCCCCGACCGCCGCCGGATCGCGGCCATGACCGCCGTCGTCGTGGTCCTGCACGTGGTCGGCTGGGGAGTGCTCGTCCTCGGGGTCGCCCCGCAGCGGCTGGACCTGGGCAGCGCCGGGGTCCTCGGGGTCGGCGTGGGCCTGACCGCCTACCTGCTCGGCGTGCGGCACGCCTTCGACGCCGACCACATCGCCACGATCGACAACACCACCCGCAAGCTCGTCGGCGAGGGACGCTCCGCCGTCGGCACCGGGTTCTGGTTCTCCCTGGGCCACTCCTCGGTGGTGCTGGTGGCCAGCGTGCTCCTCGCGGTCGGCGTGCAGTCCGTCGCCGGCGTCATCCAGGACGGCGACTCGAGCACCGCGCAGACCCTGGGGCTCATCGGCACCCTGGTCGCCGGGGGCTTCCTGCTGCTGATCGGCCTGATGAACCTGGCCTCCGTCGTCGGCATCGCGAAGGTCTTCCGCGGCATGCGGTCCGGCGAGCTCGACGAGGCCCAGCTGGAGCACCACCTGCACAACCGCGGGTTCCTGGCCCGACTGCTCAACCGGGTCACCCGCCGGGTCAGCAAGCCCTGGCACCTCTACCCGGTGGGCCTGCTGATGGGCCTGGGCTTCGACACCGCGACCCAGGTCGGGCTGCTGGTGCTCATCGCCGGCTCCGCGGCGTTCGTGCTGCCCTGGTACGCGATCGTCGTCCTGCCGGTGCTCTTCATGGCCGGGATGAGCCTGTTCGACACCGCCGACGGCATCCTGATGACCCGCGCCTACGGCTGGGCCCTGGTCAAGCCGGTCCGCAAGGTGTTCTACAACCTGACCGTCACGGTGCTGTCGGTGGTCGTCGCGCTCGTCGTCGGCACGATGGTGCTGATCGGCCTGCTGGTCGAGCGGCTGGGCATCGACAGCGGCCCGCTGGCCTGGATCGCCTCGCTGGACCTGGACTACGTCGGCTTCGCGATCGTCGGGCTGTTCGTCGTCACCTGGGGTCTGGCGCTGGCGGTCTGGCGCTACGGCCGCATCGAGGAACGCTGGCAGCCCGAGGCCGCCCCGCACCACTGAGGGCGCGGGGCGGAGGCTCGGGCTCGGAGGCCCAGGCCCAGGCCCAGGCCCAGGCGTTCAGGCGCCGACCAGTGCCTCGGCGAACGCCCGCGGCTCGAAGGGCGCCAGGTCGTCGGCCCCCTCGCCGAGCCCGATCAGCTTCACCGGGATGCCCAGCTCGCGCTGGACCGAGACCACGATGCCGCCCTTGGCGGTGCCGTCGAGCTTGGTGAGCACGATGCCGGTGACCGTCACGGCCTCGGTGAAGACCCGGGCCTGCACGATCCCGTTCTGCCCGGTGGTGGCGTCCAGCACCAGCAGCACCTCGTCGACCGGGCTCTGCTTCTCCACGACGCGCTTGACCTTGCCCAGCTCGTCCATCAGACCGCTCTTGGTGTGCAGCCGCCCGGCGGTGTCCACCAGCACGGCGTCCACGTCGGCCTCCCGACCGGCCTTGACCGCCTCGAAGGCCACCGAGGCGGGGTCCCCGCCCTCCCGGCCCCGGACGGTGACGACGCCGACGCGCTCGCCCCAGGTCTCCAGCTGGTCGGCGGCGGCGGCGCGGAAGGTGTCGGCCGCGCCCAGCAGCACGCTGCGACCGTCGCCCACCAGGACCCGGGCGATCTTGCCGCAGGTGGTGGTCTTGCCGGCGCCGTTGACCCCGACGACCAGGACGACGGCCGGGCGGTCCAGCTCGGCGTCGGTGGCCAGCGTGCGGTCCATGTCCGGGCCCAGCACACCGACCAGCTCGCGGACCAGCAGCTCGCGCAGCGCGCCGGGGTCCCCGGTGGCCAGCACCATCGACTGGGTGCGCAGCCGGTCCACGATCTGGGTGGTGGCGGCGACGCCGACGTCGGCGGCCAGCAGGGTCTCCTCGACCTCCTCCCAGTCCTCCTCGGTCAGCCGCTCGCGGGCCAGCACGGTCAGCAGGCCGCGTCCCAGCGAGGACTGCGAGCGGGCCAGCCGGGACCGGAGCCGGACCAGGCGCCCGGCGGAGGGCAACGGCGTCTCGAAGACCAGCCCGGGCTCGGGCTCGGCCGGCGGGAGCTCCACCGGGGTGGCCGGGTCGACGTCGACGGGCGGGCCGGTCGAGGGCGGTGCGGGCGGGGCACTGGTCGAGGCGGTCGCGCCCGTGCCGGGGGCCGGCCGGGTGAGCGTGGTGCCCCGGGCGGCGTCGTCGTCCAGACGGACGGTGCGGCGGCCGCGGCTGACCAGCAGGCCGACGCCGGCGAGCAGCGCGACGACCACGATCGCCACGGCGATGACGATGAACTCCATGACAGGAGTCTCCCAGCTCCGGCTGGGCGGCACCTGGGGCGGTGCGGGACCCTGAGGACGTGCCGCCCAGCCCCAGCGCCAGCTCCTCCCCCGCCCCGTCCCTCGTCCTGGGTCCGCTGCTGCGCCACGTCGACCCGGTGTCGGCGACGGTGTGGGTGGAGACCGACGGGCCGTGCACCGTGCGGGTGCTGGACGCCTCGGCGCGGACCTTCTGCGTGGGCGGGCACCACTACGCCCTGGTGGTGATCACCGGTCTGGAGCCGGGCAGCGTCACGCCCTACGAGGTCCACCTGGACGACGCCCGGGTGTGGCCGCCCCGGCACACGTCGTTCCCGCCCAGCCGGATCCGCACCCCCGGCGGTCCCGGGCCCTTCCGGATCGCCTTCGGGTCCTGCCGGTACGCGACGCCCTCGGCGGTCGACGTGCGGGACGGGATCGCCCCGGACGCGCTGGACTCCTACGCGGTGCAGCTGGCGGACACCCCGCAGCGGGAGTGGCCCGACGCGCTGGTGCTGCTGGGCGACCAGGTCTACGCCGACGAGACGACGCCGGCGACCCAGGCCTGGATGGCCACCCGCCGCGACCTGTCGCAGCCGCCGGGCGTACAGGCCGCGGACTACGAGGAGTACACCCGGCTCTACCGCGAGTCCTGGGGCGACCCGGAGGTGCGCTGGCTGCTGTCGACCATCCCGTCCTCGATGATCTTCGACGACCACGAGATGATCGACGACTGGAACACCTCGGCGGCCTGGCGCGCGGACACCGTCGGGCAGCCGTGGTGGCGGACCCGGATCACCGGTGGCCTGACCAGCTACTTCGTCTACCAGCACCTGGGCAACCTGTCCCCCGCCGAGCTGGCCGACAACCCCACCTGGGCGGCCATGCAGGGCGACGGTGCCTCCTCGGTGGACGCCGAGCCGATGCTCACCGCGATGGCCGAGGGCGCCGACGGGGACCCGCAGGCCTTCCGCTGGAGCTACGTCCGGCACTGGGACCACGTCCGGCTGGTGATGGTCGACAGCCGCGCAGGCCGGGTGCTGGAGGAGGCCGACCGGCAGATCCTCGACGACACCGAGTTCACCTGGGTCGAGGACGCCCTGCGCGAGGCCGTCGCCGACGGCGTCTCCCACGTCCTGGTCGGGACGTCGCTGCCCTGGCTGCTGCCCCACGCGATCCACGACATCGAGCGGTGGAACGAGACGCTCAACGTGCGCCACCACCGCCGGCCGCTGGGCCGGCTGGCGGAGGCGGTGCGGCAGGGCGCGGACCTGGAGCACTGGGCCGCCTTCGGCCGGTCCTTCGAGCGGCTGGGCGCGGCCCTGGTGTCCATCGCCCGGGGAGAGGCCGGCCCCGCCCCGGCGACGGTGATGGTGCTGTCCGGGGACGTGCACCACGCCTACGCCGCCGAGCTGGTGCACCCGGGCGGCCTGACCAGCCGGGTGCACCAGCTGACGGTCTCCCCGCTGCACAACAAGGCCCCGCACGCCATCGAGATCGGCTTCCGGGTCGGCTGGAGCCGGTGGGCCCGGGCCGTGACCGGCGCCCTCACCCGGGTCACCCGGGTCCCCCGCACGGGACTGGTCTGGGAGAAGCAGGCCGGGCCGTTCTTCGGCAACGAGCTCGGTGAGCTGGTGCTCGAGGGCGCCGACGCCCGCTTCCGGCTGTGGGCCACCAGCCGGGCCGACGACGGCACCCCGCAGTTCACCCGGGTGCTGGACACCGAGCTGTCCTGAGTCAGCCCTGTGGGTCGGCCAGCACGTCCCGCCAGGAGTGCTGCGGGTCGAAGCCCAGCAGCCGGCGGGCCTTGTCGATCGAGTAGAACGTCTCGTGCGGCCCCATCGGACGCCGCAGCTCCACGCCGTCGTAGAACTGCTCCCGGACCTCGTCTGTGGTGGCAGCCACCGAGGAGTCGGCGTTGGCCACGTTGAAGACCTCGTAGCCCAGCCCGTCGGTCTCCAGGCACCGCTGTACGGCCTGCCCGAGGTCGCGGGTGTCGATGTAGGCGAACACGTTGCGGCGGCGCAGGGCCGGGTCGGCCAGGAACGCCGGGAAGAGCTGCTCGTACTCGTGCGGCTCGATGACGTTGTTGATCCGCAGGCCGTACACGTCGGCCCCGGTCCGGGCGTGGAAGGACCGCGCCGTCACCTCACCGGCGACCTTGCTCATCGCGTAGGAGTCCTCGGGCACCGTCGGGTGCTCCTCGTCCACGGGCAGGTACTGCGGACGGCGCTCCCCCTGGGCGAAGCAGATGCCGTAGGTGGTCTCCGAGGAGGCGAAGACGACCTTCCGGATGCCCAGCCGGGTGGCCGCCTCCAGCACGTTGTAGGTGCTCAGCACGTTGGTCGCGTACGTCGTCGCGTCGGCGGTCAGCAGGATCGCCGGCACCGCGGCGAAGTGCACCACCGCGTCGTAGGCCGGCACCGCGGGCAGGTCGAGCTCGGACGCCCGGGCCGCACCTGCCATCGCCGACCACGTCTGGCCCAGGTCGGTCAGGTCCACCCGCAGGTCGGCGATGCCCTCGTGCCGCAGCGGGGTGAGGTCGGCGTTGGTGACCTGGTGGCCCTGGTCGGCCAGGAAGGGCGCGACGTGGTGGCCGGCCTTGCCGGAGCCACCGGTGAAGAAGATGCGCATGCCCCCATGCAACCCCACCGCCCGGGCGGCTGCGACCGACGCGGGATGGCAGGGTGGGCGTCGTGCGCCACCCCTCCGCAGCCCACGGCGTCCGCCGGTGACCGCGCTGCGGCTGGTCACCTTCAACACCCACCACGGCGTCGGGGACGACGGCCGGCACGACCTGGTGCGGGTGGCCGAGCTGCTGCAGCGCACCGATGCCGACGTGGTGTGCCTGCAGGAGGTCGACCGGCACTTCGGGGAGCGCAGCGAGGGCGTCGACCAGGCCGAGCTGCTGGCCCGGGCGCTGGACCGCGAGCTCGTCTGGGGCTCGGCGATCAGCAAGCGGACCGCGGGCGCACCCGACCGGCAGTACGGCAACGCACTGCTCACCCGTCTGCCGGTGCTCGACGACCACGTGACACCGCTGCCCGGGGACGGCGAGCCGCGGGGCGCCGTCCGGGTGCTGCTGGGCATCGGGGGCACCGCCGTCACCGTCGTCACCACGCACCTGTCCAGCCAGTCCGCGCGCGCCCGGGCCGCCCAGGCCCAGGCGCTGGCCGGGCTGCTGCCCGACGCCGGGGCCGCGGTCGTCGTCGGGGACCTCAACTGCGGGCCGGCCGCCGCCGAGCTGGCCCCGCTGCGGGCGCGGCTGCGGGACGGCTGGCAGGCCGCCGGCGCGCGGGCCGACCAGGCCCGCCGCTGGCAGCTGTGGAAGCGGGAGCAGGGGCTCACCCACCCGGCCCGACGTCCCCGGGTGCGGATCGACCAGGTGTGGGTCTCCCCCGAGATCCGGGTGCGCAGCGCCGCGGTCCTGGACGGCTCGGCCTGCTCGGACCACCACCCCCTACAGATCGACCTCGAGATCGGCTGACCGCGATGCCCCCGTTCCACCCCGACCTGGTCGACGCCCGCCGGCTCCCGCAGGTGTCGCTGGGTCCGCGTTCGCTGCGGGTGGTCCGCACGCTGGGCCGGCTGGCCCGGCCCGACGGCCGGGTGCCCGTCGTCCCGGTGTCGGCCCACGTCACGGTCCGGCTGTTCCGGCCCGCCGGGCCCGGTCCGTTCCCTGCACTGCTCTGGGTGCACGGGGGCGGGCTCGTGCTCGGCTCGGCGGCGATGGACGACGCGTTCTGCCGCCGGGTCAGCGAGGAGCTGGGCGTGCTGGTCGCCGCGGTGGAGTACCGGCTGGCCCCCGAGCACCCCTACCCGGTGCCGCTCGAGGACTGCTGGACCGCGCTCACCTGGCTGGTCGGCCGCAGCGACGTCGACGCCACCCGGGTCGCCGTCGGCGGCGCCAGCGCCGGGGGCAACCTGGCCGCCGGGACGGCGCTGCTGGCCCGCGAGCGGGGCGTCGACCTGGCGTTCCAGCTGCTGGTCCACCCGATGCTCGACGACCGGACGACGACCCGCACCGACCTCGACGTCTCCTCGGTCCGGGTGTGGAGCCCGGGCTCCAACCGGTTCGGCTGGGCCGCCTACCTGGCCGGACGGGCCGATGTGCCCGCGACCGCGGCGCCGGCCCGCGCGGAGGACCTGGCCGGCCTGCCCCCGGCCTGGGTGGGCGTCGGGACCAACGACCTGTTCCACGACGAGGACGTCACGTACGCCCGCCGGCTGCGCGAAGCCGGCGTCGACGTGCAGCTGGTCGAGGTGCCCGGGGCGTACCACGGGTTCGACGCGATCCAGCGCTCCGCTCCGGTGTCCCGGGACTTCACCGCGGCCCAGGTCGCGGCGCTGCGGGCGGCGCTGCTCCGGTGACCGACGTCCACGTCGACCTCCCGGCCGGCCCCCGCGAGCTGACGGCCGACGAACGACGGCTGGTGACCGAGCTGGCGCAGGCCGCCGGGCTGGGCGACCAGGTCCCCGGCTGTCGGGTCACGGGCGCCTGCGCCTGCGGGTGCGCCTCGATCCGGCTGACCACCGAGGGCCCGCTCGAACCACCCTCCCACCGCGCGGTGGGCGCGACCGGGGTGCGGGCGGAGGGCGGACAGGTCGACGTCGTGCTGCACGTGCTGGCGGGCCGTCTCGCGGAGCTCGAGGTCTTCGACCCCGAGCACGGCGAGGGCCACCGGGTCGACCCCGCCGACGTCCTGGAGCTGACCGGACTGCACTGACCTCAGCCGGCGGGGCGCAGCCGCTGACTGATCACCCCGGTGATGCCGTCCCCGCGCATGGAGACGCCGTAGAGGGCGTCGGCGATCTCCATCGTCCGCTTCTGGTGGGTGATGACGATGAGCTGCGAGGTGTCGCGCAGCTGCTCCACCAGGGTCAGCAGCCGGCCCAGGTTGACGTCGTCCAGGGCGGCCTCGACCTCGTCGAGCACGTAGAACGGCGAGGGCCGGGCCCGGAAGATCGCCACCAGCAGCGCGACGGCGGTGAGCGACCGCTCCCCGCCGGACAGCAGCGACAGCCGCTTGACCTTCTTGCCCGGCGGCCGGGCCTCGATCTCCACACCGGTGGTCAGCAGGTCGTCGGGGTCGGTGAGGGTGATCCGGCCCTCCCCGCCCGGGAAGAGGGTCTGGAAGACCTGCTCGAACTCCCGGGCGGTGTCGGCGAACGCGCTGGCGAACACCTCGTGGATCCGGTCGTCCACCTCCCGCACGACCGTCAGCAGGTCCCGCCGGGTGGCCCGCAGGTCCTCCAGCTGGGTGGCCAGGAAGGTGCTGCGCTCCTCCAGGGCGGCGAACTCCTCCAACGCCAGCGGGTTCACCCGGCCCAGCGCGGCGAGGTCCTTCTCCGCGCGCACCGCCCGGTGCTCCTGCTCGACCCGCACGTAGGGCACCGGCTCGGGCTCGGGGTCCCCCGCCGCCCGGGCCGCCGCCAGCTGCGGCGGGGTCGGCGGCACCGGCGCCTGCGGCCCGTACTCGGCGACCAGCACCTCCAGCTCGATGCCGTGCTCCTGGACCGCGCGGGCCTCCAGTGCCTCGATGCGCAGCCGCTGCTGCGCCCGGGCGACCTCGTCGCGGTGCACCTCGTCGGTGAGCCGGTCCAGCTCGGCGGTGTACTCGCGCACCCTCGTCCGGACGACGAGCAGCTGTGCCTCCCGGCCGGTCCGGGCCGCCGCCAGCACGTCCCGCTCCCCCGCCGCGCGCTGCAGCGAAGCGGCCAGCAGGACCGACGCGTCCTCCGCGGCCGACCGCACCTCCTCCGCGGTCGCTGCGCCCCGGGCCCGCGCCCGGCGGGCCACCTCGGCGCGCTCGCGGGCGGCCCGTTCCTGACGGGCCTGCCGGCGCAGCGCCTCGGCCCGGCCGTGCAGCGACCGGGCCCGCTCCTCCGCCGTCCGGACGCCGAGACGGGCCTCGGTCTCCGTCGTGCGCACGGCGGCCAGCTCGGCCCGCAGCCGGTCCCGCTCGGCCGGGGACGGCTCGTCCTCGACCGGGGCGGCCTCCGCGGCCGCGAGCCGGTCGGCCAGTCCGGACAGCGCGAGGGCAGCCTGCTCCAGCCCCTGCTCGGCGCGCACCCGGGCGGCGTCGGCGCGGTCGGCCTCGGCGGTCGCCGAGCGGGCGTCCGCGGCGAGCGCCGCCAGCTCGCGTCCCCGGGCGGCCTGCTCCTTCTCCGCCTCGCGCCGGGCCCGGGCCGCGGCCTCGGCGTCGGCGACGGCGGCCCGGTGGGCGTCCCGGGCACGGGCGAGCTCGGTGGCGAGCTCTGCGGCGCGGGCGGTCGCCGTCGCCAGCGCGCCGTCCGCCGCGTCGACCCGGGCCCGGACCTCCAGTCCCGAGGGCGCGTCGGGCTGTCCGCCCACGGCCCGGTCGCTGCCCAGCACGTCACCGGTGGCGGTGACCGCCCGGACGGCGGGGTGCTCCGTGACCAACGAGACGGCGGCGGCCAGGTCGGCGACCACGGCCACCCTGTCCAGGGCCCGCTGCACGGCGGCCGCGAGGTCGGCGGGGGCGTCGACGAGGTCGACCGCCCACCGGGCCCCGGCCGGCAGGGCCGGCCAGGCGGCCCGGTCACCGACGGCGGGGGCACCGGAGACCAGCACACCGACCCGCCCCGCGGCCTCGGCGGCCAGGTGCTCCAGCGCGTCCGCCGCTGCCCGGGGGCTGGTGACGACGACCGCCTCCGCGAGGCCGCCCAGCGCAGCCGCGACGGCGACCTCGTCCCCCGCGTGCACGGCCAGCCGCTCGGCGAGCGGTCCGGTGACCCCGCCCAGGACACCAGCCGCGGCGCCGGCGAGCACCGCGGCCGCACCGTCGGCGGGGGCCAGACCCAGGGTGACGGCGTCGCGGTGCGCCTGGGCGGCCCCGCGCTCCCGCTCGGCGGTGCGCTCGGCGTCGGCGAGCTCGGCCACCACCCGCGCGGCGGCGGTCTGCGCGGCCAGGGCACGGTCGTGCGCGGCGGCCAGCGGCGAGGAGTCCCCGTCGTCGTCGGGCTGCTCGTGGGCAGCCAGCCGGTCGCCGGCCGCGTCGGCCCGGGCGGTGGCCTCCCGGGCCGCGGTCCCCAGCCGCTCCACCTCGGCCTCCCCCGCGGCGACCCGGGACCGTGCGGCAGCGACCTGGCCGGAGAGCCGGGCCAGGCCCTCGCGCCGGTCGGCCAGCGCACGGGCGGCAGCGACCAGCTCCCGCTCGGCGGCGGTGAGCGCGGCGTCCAGGGCGGTGCGGGCAGCGACGGCGGCGTCCAGCCGGCTCTGCTCCACCGCCAGCTGGGTGGCCAGCTCGGCCTCGGTGGCCTCGACCCGGGTCGCCTCGGCGTCCAGGGCATCGGGGTCCCGGCCCGAAGGGGCGGCCACCGGGGCGGACAGGTGCCGGTGCCGCTCGGCCGCCAGCTGCGCCGTGCCCCGGAACCGCTCCCCCAGCGTCGACAGTCGGAACCAGGTGTCCTGCGCGGCGGCCAGGGCCGGTGCGTCGGAGGCCAGCGCCGTCTCCAGGTCGGTCTGCTGGGCGGTCGCGGCAGCGAGGTCGACCTCGACCCGCGCGCGCTCCTCCCGGGCCGCGGTCTCGTCGGCGACGTCGGCGTCCAGCGCGGTGCGCAACGCCACCAGGTCGTCGGCGAGCAGCCGCAACCGGGCGTCCCGCAGGTCGGCCTGGACACCCGCGGCCCGGCGGGCGACCTCGGCCTGACGGCCCAGCGGCTTGAGCTGGCGGCGCAGCTCGGTGGTCAGGTCGGCCAGCCGGTCCAGGTTGGCCTGCATCGCGTCGAGCTTGCGGAGCGCCTTCTCCTTGCGCTTGCGGTGCTTGAGGACGCCGGCTGCCTCCTCGATGAAGCCGCGCCGGTCCTCGGGCCGGCCCGACAGCACGGCGTCGAGCTGCCCCTGCCCGACGATCACGTGCATCTCCCGGCCGATGCCGGAGTCGCTGAGCAGCTCCTGGACGTCGAGCAGGCGCACCTTGTCGCCGTTGATCTCGTACTCGCTCTCCCCGGACCGGTACATCCGCCGGGTGATCGAGACCTCGGTGTAGGCGATCGGCAGGGCGCCGTCGGCGTTGTCGATCGTGAGGGTCACCTCGGCACGGCCCAGCGCCGCGCGGCCGGCGGTGCCGGCGAAGATGACGTCCTCCATCTTGCCGCCGCGCAGGCTCTTCGCGCCCTGCTCGCCGAGCACCCAGGCGATCGCGTCGACGACGTTGGACTTGCCCGAGCCGTTGGGCCCGACGACGGCGGTGATGCCCGGCTCCAGGCGCAGCGTCGTCGGCGACGCGAAGGACTTGAAGCCCTTCAGCGTCAGGGCCGACAGGTACACGGGGTCAGGCTAGCGACCGGGAGCGCCGGGACCTCCCCCTCGCACCGCCCGCGGAGCGTGGCGTGCGGGGTGCTGCCTCTCAGCGGGCGAGCGCGGGCTCCGCGTCGGCGCCGGCCATGGACAGCAGCTCGCGGGCGATGACCGCGTCGCGCTCGGCGCGCAGCGTCGCGTTCTCGGACTCCAGCCGGGCGACCCGGGAGCGGAGCGAGGCGATCTCCTCGGCGATCCGCAGGTCGCGCGGGGCGACGACGTGACCGAACAGGGCCTTGGCCATGGCGCAGCAGCTTCTTTCCGTACGGCGGGGCCCGCGGCGACCTCGGGTCGACAGCGCCGGGGAGACCGGGGCCGTGCGAGGCAGGCAGCGTGGGCTGGTGGGCCCAGGGTGACAGCCCCTGGGCCACCGGTCAACGGCTCCCCGGAGGCGCTGACGTGTCGGGGTGGTGTCGCCTTCGTCACCCGGGCGTCACCGCCGTGTGCCCGTCCCGTGCCCGCCCCGTGCCCGTGCTGTGCCCGCTGTGCGCCCGTCGTGTGCCCGCCGTGGCTCAGCCGGTGCGGAAGTCGGCGTCCCCGCGCGGGGCCTCGGTCTGCTGGTCCACGTCCCGTGGGGCGCCGGGTGCTCCCGGCCCGGTCAGCGCCGTGACGGCTGCGGCGACGGCGTCGTCCGGGCCCTCCAGGACCACCTCGACGCGACCGTCGGGCAGGTTGGTCGCCGACCCGGCGAGTCCGTGCTCGGCGGCCAGCCCGCGCACGAACCAGCGGTAGCCGACCCCCTGCACGTCCCCGGACACCAGGGCCCGCACCCGCGAGGTCACGAGCGGCGGGCGCGCGGTCGGGGCTGGCAGACCGGGCAGCTGTAGCTGGAGCGGTTCATGAAGTGCTCCCGGCGGATCGGGGTGCCGCACCGCGGGCAGGGGCGGTCGAGCTGGCCGTAGACGGCCAGGGAGCGGGAGAAGTAGCCGCTCTGGCCGTTGACGTCGACGTAGAGGGAGTCGAAGGAGGTGCCGCCCTGCGCCAGGGACTGGGTCAGCACGTCCCGGACGCCTTCCAGCAGGTCGGCGACCTGGCCCCGGGTGAGCTTGTCGGTGGGCCGGGCCCCGTGCAGCCGGGCCCGCCACAGCGACTCGTCGGCGTAGATGTTGCCGACGCCCCCGATGAGCGTCTGGTCCAGCAGCGCCCGCTTGACCTCGGTCCTGCGCCGGCGCAGGGCGGCGGTGAAGGCCTCGGCGTCGAAGTCGTCCTCGAGCGGGTCGATCGCGATGTGCGCCAGCCGGGTCGGCACCGTGTCCGGGTCCGGCGTCTCCTCCACGGCCAGGCCGCCGAAGGTGCGCTGGTCGACGAAGCGCAGCTCGCGGCCGCCGTCGGTGAAGGTGAAGCGGGCCCGCAGGTGCTTCTCGGTGGGCTCCTCGGGCTTCTCGACCAGCAGCTGACCGCTCATGCCCAGGTGCCCGACCATCGCCACGCCCGCCGGGACGCCCTCGCGGGCCAGCGGCAGCCACAGGTACTTCCCCCGCCGGTGGGCCGCGGTGAAGGTCGCCCCGGTGAGGGCGGCGGTGAAGTCGTCCACACCCTCCAGGTGCCGGCGGACCGCCCGGGGGTGGTGCACCTCGACGGTGGCCACCGTGCGCCCGGCGACCCAGCGCTCCAGGCCGCGGCGGACCACCTCGACCTCGGGCAGCTCAGGCACGCACGCTGCCCATCGCCGGGCCGTCGCTGCCGTCGGTGGTGCCCGACAGTGCCCGCCAGGCGTCCTCGGCGGCCATCTGCTCGGCGGCCTTCTTGGTCCGGCCGGTGCCCCGGCCGTGCACGACGTCAGCCAGCAGCACCGCAGCGGTGAAGGTCTTGGCGTGGTCGGGGCCGTCGTCCTCGACGGCGTAGACCGGGGCGCCCAGCCCGCGGGCGGCGCCCAGTTCCTGCAGGCTGGTCTTCCAGTCCAGGCCGGCGCCGCGGGTGGCCGCCACCGACAGCAGCGGGTCGAAGAGCCGGTGCACCACCTCGGAGGCAGCGTCCAGGCCCAGCCCGAGGTGGATCGCGCCGATCAGCGCCTCCAGGGCGTCGGCCAGGATCGAGTCCTTACCGCTGCCACCGGTCGTCGTCTCCCCGCGGCCCAGCAGCAGGTGCGGACCCATGCCCCCCTCGCCCAGCTGGCGGGACACCCCGGCCAGGGAGGTCATGTTGACCACCGAGGCACGCAGCTTGGCCAGCTGCCCCTCCGGGAGGTCGGGGTGCCGGCGGTACAGCTCGTCGGTGACGACGAGACCCAGCACGGAGTCGCCGAGGAACTCCAGACGCTCGTTGGTGGGCAGCCCGCCGTTCTCGTAGGCGTAGGACCGGTGGGTCAGGGCCAACGCCAACAGGCCGCCGGGCAGCGTGGTGCCGAGGGCACCACGCAGCCAGTCGGCGGCCCGGTCGGCGTGCTCGGCCCCACCGGGTGGAGTGGGTCCGTTCACGTCGGGAGTCGTGCTGGGGACTGCTGCGCTCAGACCGCGATGACCTGACGGCCGTCGTACTGGCCGCAGGTCGGGCACGCGATGTGCGGGGGCTTGAGCTCGCCGCACGCGCGGTTCGGGCACGGCGCGAGGGTGGGGGCCGTGGCCTTCCACTGCGAGCGACGCGAGCGGGTGTTCGAGCGCGACAGACGCCTCTTCGGGACAGCCACGGTCAGTTCTCCTTCGATGGGGTGAAACGGTCGGCGAGCCCGGCCCAACGTGGGTCGAGCACCTCGTGCGTGTGGTCCGCCGGGAGGTCGTCGAGCCGCAGTCCGCAGTCGACGCACAGACCCGAGCAGTCCGGCGTGCAGGTGGGCGAGAGCGGCAGCGTCAGGACGACGGTGTCCCGGACGAGCGGCGCGAGGTCGAGGAAGTCGCCGTCGATCCGGCGCACCTCGTCCTCCTCGCTGGTGGCTTCGGTGGTGCTGCCCTCGTAGGCGTAGAGCTCCTGGACGTCCAGGTGGACGGTGTCCTCGATCGGCTCGAGGCACCGGGCGCACTGGCCGGTGACGGGGACGTCGACCTCGCCGGAGACGAGCACGCCCTCCATGACCGACTCCAGCCGCAGGTGCAGCTCGACGGGGGCGCCCTCGGGCACGCCGATCATCTCGATGCCCCAGCCGGCCTGGGCCGGGACCGTCTTCTCCCAGTCGCGCATGGACCCGGCCCGGCGGCCGAGCTCACGGAGGTCGACCTTCCAGGGGTCGGCGGCCGGGCGCCGGCCGGAGGGCGCGGCGCCTCGGCGGTGCGAGGAGGCAGCAGGCATCAGGGTTCTTCGTCGCTCGGGGTCGGGGGTTCTCCGCGGGACAGCGCATGCGAGCAGGCGCATCTCGTGCGGGAGACGCCAGGTTACCCCAGCCGGACCGGCCGGGTCACCGAGGGCGGGGTCACGCCGGGGCGCGTCACCACCGTCGGCGGTCGGCCGGCGGTGTCAGGGCTGGCGCAGCTGGCTGCGTGCCGCCTCGACCGAGCGGACCATGTGGCCCAGCGTGGTGCCGAAGTCGGCCAGCCGGCTGTCGACGTACTCGTCGACCTCGGCGCGCATCCGGGCCACCTCGACCGCGGTCTGCTCCCCCAGGGCGTCCGAGCGGGCGACCGCCCCCCGGTAGACGTCGGTCTCGCTGACCAGCCGGTCGTGCTCGGCCTGCCCGGCCGTCACGAGGGCGGCCTGCTGGGCGCGGCCCTCGGCGACCAGCTGCACCGCCTGCTGCTCGGCGTCGGCCAGGATCCGCTCCGCCTCCGCCTCGGCCCGGGCGAGCAGGTCCTCGACCTGGGCCTGGGCCTGGGTGACGACCTCGTCGCGCTGGCGCTTGGCGGTGCCGATCAGCTCGTCGCGCTGCCGCCGGGCGGTGGCGACGGTCTGCTCGGCCTCGGTCCGGGTGCGCCCGGTGAGGCGCTCGGCCTCGGCCTGGGCCTGCTCCAGGATCTCGGTGCGCTGCTCGACGATGGCCCCGGCCTGCTGGACCTCGTCGGGCAGGCCCTCGCGCAGGTCGTCGAGCAGGTCCAGCAGGTGGTCCCGCGGGACCATGCACGAGCTGGACATCGGGACGCTGCGGGCGTTCTCGATGACCGAGCTGAGCTCGTCGACGACCTCGTAGAGCCGGTACACGACCTCGGTCACGGTGTCTCCTCCTCGCGCTTGGCGACCAGCCGCTCGTTGACCGCCGCCGGGACCAGGTGCGCGACGTCGCCCCCGAACGCGGCGATCTGCTTGACCAGGCTGGAGGACAGGTGGCCCACCTGGGGTGCGGTCGGCACGAAGAGGGTCTCGATGCCGGCCAGCTCGCGGTTCATCTGCGCCATCTGCAGCTCGTACTCGAAGTCCCCCACCGCGCGCAGGCCCTTGACGATGACCGGCACGTCGTGGGCCTGGCACCACTGCACCAGCAGCCCGCTGAAGGAGTCGACCGTGACGTTGGGCAGGTGCGCGGTGGCCTCGCGCAGCAGCGCCATCCGCTCCTCGACGTCGAAGAGCCCGGCCTTGCCGGGGTTGACCAGCACGGCCACGACCAGCTCGTCGTAGAGCGCCGCGGACCTGCTGATGACGTCGACGTGGCCGTTGGTCACCGGGTCGAAGGACCCCGGACAGACCGCGCGTCTCATGCTGCCCTCACGGAGCGCGACCGTACCGGAGCAGGGCCTCGCCGTAGCGCCGATCGCGCAGACCGACCAGCGGTGTCGGCCACTCCCACAGCTCGTCCCGCGAGGAACGCTCCACCACCACGACGGCGTCGGGGGCCAGCCAGCCGCGCTCGGCCAGCGAGCCCAGGACGCCCAGCACGGTGCCGGTCTCCACCGCGTAGGGCGGGTCGGCGACGACCAGGTCGAAGGCCTCCGGCGCCGGACCGGCCACGACGGTGGGCACCGAGCCGACCACCACCCGGCCGCCGCGCAGCCGGGTGGTGGCCAGGTTGGCCTCGATCACCCGGACCGCGCCCATCCCCTGCTCCACGAAGACCGCCTCGGCCGCGCCGCGGGACAGCGCCTCGATGCCGATCGCGCCGGACCCGGCGTACAGGTCGAGCACCCGGGCGCCCTCGACGTCCAGCAGCGAGGTCAGCGCGTTGAACAGCCCCTCGCGGGCCCGGTCGCCGGTGGGCCGGACGCCGGTGCGCGGGACGGTGAGCTGCCGGCCCCGGGCGGTCCCGGAGATGACCCTGGTCATGTGCGCTCCAGCCAGTCGGCGCGGTCGTCGGCGGTGAGCGCCTGGACGGCGGCCGCGAGCTCGGGGTGGTCGGACAGGTCGGGGTCGGCGGCCAGGATCGCCGACGCCTCGGCCCGGGCGGTGCTGATCAGCTCCTCGTCGCGCAGCAGGGACAGCAACCGGACGGTCGACCGGGACCCCGACTGGGCCTTGCCCAGCACGTCGCCCTCCCGTCGGGTCTCCAGGTCCAGCCGGGCCAGCTCGAAGCCGTCGGTGGTGGCCGCCACCTGGGCGAGCCGGGTGCCGGTCGGTGAGCTGGTGGGCGCCTCGGTGACGAGCAGGCAGAGCCCGGCGTGCGCGCCCCGGGCGACCCGGCCGCGCAGCTGGTGCAGCTGGCTGACCCCGAACCGGTCGGCGTCCATGACCACCATCACCGTCGCGTTGGGGACGTCGACGCCCACCTCGACCACCGTGGTGGCCACCAGCACGTCGACCTCCCGGGCGGCGAAGGCCCGCATCCGGGCCTCCTTGTCCTCCGGGGTCATCTTCCCGTGCAGCACCTCGAGCCGGAGCCCGGCCAGCGGCCCGGCCCGCAGCTGCTCGGCGACGTCCAGCACGGCCAGCGGGGCGCGCTTGGCCGACCCGTCGTCGGGCGGGGCGCCCTCGTCGTCGAGCTCGGCGTCGGCACCGGCGTCGTCGGTCGGGTCCTCCCCGATCCGGGGGCACACCACGTAGGCCTGACGACCGGCGGCGACCTCCTCACGGACCCGCTGCCAGGCCCGGTCCAGCCAGGTCGGCTTCTCCTTGACCGGCACGACGGAGCTGGACACCCCGCCACGCCCGGCCGGGAGCTGGCGCAGGGTGAGGGTCTCCAGGTCGCCGTAGACGGTCATCGCGACCGTCCGCGGGATCGGCGTCGCGGTCATCACCAGCACGTGCGGGGGGCGGTTGCCCTTGGCCCGCAGCGCGTCGCGCTGCTCGACCCCGAAGCGGTGCTGCTCGTCGACGACGACGAGCCCCAGGTCGGCGAAGTCGACGCCCTCCTGCAGCAGCGCGTGGGTGCCGATGACGATGCCGGCCCGGCCGTCGGCGACCTCGGCCCGCCCGGCCCGCCGCACGGCGGCCTTCTGCGAGCCGGTGAGCAGGGTGACCCGGGTGCCGGCGGGGTCACCGTCGAGCTCGCCGGCCTTGCCCAGCGGACCGAGCAGGGCACCGATGCCACGGGCGTGCTGGGCGGCGAGCACCTCGGTGGGGGCCAGCAACGCAGCCTGTCCCCCGGCGTCGACGACCTGGGCCATCGCCCGCAGCGCGACGACGGTCTTGCCCGAGCCGACCTCGCCCTGCAGCAGCCGGTGCATGGGCTGCTCCCGGCCGATCTCGGCGGCCAGGGCGTCCCCGACCTCGCGCTGGCCGTCGGTCAGGGAGAAGGGCAGCGCGGCGTCGACGGCGTCGACCAGGCCACCGCTGCGCAGCGGGCGGGCGATGCCGGGCTCCCGGGTGGCGGCGATCCGGCGGGCACCCAGGGTCACCTGCAGGACGAGCGCCTCGTCCCACTTGAGCCGGGCGTCGGCGCGCTCGACGGCCTCGTCGGTCTCGGGGTGGTGCTTGTCCCAGATCGCCTGGGCCAGCGGCACCAGGTCGTACCGGCGGCGCAGCTCGGCCGGCAGCGGGTCGTCCTCGAGCAGGCCCTCCAGGGTGGCCCGGTCGTCGAAGACCAGCTGCAGCGACTTCTGCAGCACCCAGCTGGAGACCGTCCTGCTGGCCGGGTAGATCGGCAGCAGCTCGGTGGCCCAGCGCTCGGCGTCGGTGTGCGGGTCGGGGCTGTCGAGGACCTGGCAGTCCGGGTGGCTGAACTGCAGGTTGCCGTTCCACATCGAGACGGTGCCGGCGAACAGGCCCCAGGTGCCGACCCCGAGGTGGGCGTGCTTGTGGTTGAAGAAGACCAGCCGCATGGAGCCCGCGCCGTCCCCCACGGTGACCTCGGTGATCGAGCCCCGCTTCTGCTTCATCTGCCGCGTGCTCGACGTCTTCACCTGGCCGAGCACGGTGACCCGGTCCCCCACCTGCAGGTCGGTCAGCTTCGTCATGTCCCCGCGCCGGGCGTACCGGGCCGGGTAGTGCCGGACCAGGTCGCGCACGGTGCGCAGGGACAGCTGCTCGGCCATCGCCTTGGCGGTCTTGTCCCCCACGACGCGGGCCAGCGGGGTGTCCAGGGTCAGCACGTCACTCCACCCCGATCAGCAGCGGCCGGGCACCGGGACCGGCGGGGTGCCGGGTGACCTCCACGGTGGGGTGCTCGGCGGCCAGGTGCGCGGCGACGGCGTCCCCGAGCCGGCCACCGACCAGGGTGACCAGCTCCCCGCCGGTGGACAGCAGCCGGTCCAGCAGCTCGCAGGCCACCGTGAGCAGCGCCGGCCCGACCACCACCACCTCGCCCTCGACGACGCCCAGCGCGTCGCCGGGGTGGCACCGCCCGGCCAGGGTCAGTGCCTCGGTCTCGGCGACGGTGACCTCGGCCCAGCGGGTCGCCGCGGCGGCCTCGGTCATCCCGATGACGTCGTCGGCGAAGCGACGGTGCGGGTCGGCCACGGCGACCGCGGACAGCCCCTGCAACGGGGACCGGGTGGGCACGACGGCGACCTCGCGGCCCTCCTCGCGGGCGCGGGCCGCGGCCCGGGAGACCGGGGCGGTGAGCTCCCGGGCGTTGGGCAGCACGACGACGTCGGCGGCCCCGGTGGCCAGCACGGCGTCCAGCACGGCGGACTCCACCGCGGCCGGGCCGTCCCCGGCCGGGACGGTCAGCACCCGCACGCCCTCCCCGGCGAGGAGCGTCGACAGGCCCTCGGCGGCCTCCCCGGCCGGGACCAGGGCCACGACGGCGCGGGCCCCGGCGACCGGTGCCTCCATCCGCACCGGCGCCAGCGGGGTGACCGCGATGCGGTGCGGGCGGCCGGCCCGGATGCCGGCCTCGAGGGCGGCGCCGACGTCGGAGACGTGCACGTGCACGTTCCACTCCCGGCCGGTCGGGGTGTCCACGCCGACGACGACCAGGCAGTCGCCCAGCCAGGACAGCTCGGTCCGCAGCCGGTCGACGGCCGTCTCGGAGGAGTCGGCCAGCAGGAACTGGACCTCGCTGCCGGGGCCCTCGTGCGGCTGGTGCACCGCGTGGGCGTGCCCGTCGTGGGCCCCGGCACGCGGGACGTCGCGACGGGTGGCCAGGGGGGCACGGTCGGGCTCGACGCCGGTGACGGTGGTGACCAGGGCGTCGAGCACGACGCACCAGCCCGCACCCCCGGCGTCCACGACACCGGCCTCGCGCAGGGCGGCCAGCTGGGCGGTGGTGCCGTGCAGCGCGCGGCGGGCCCCGTCGGCGGCGGCCCGGACGACGTCGGCCAGTGCGGTGGTGCCGGCCTCGACCGCGGCGACCGCGGCCTCACCGCCGGTCCGGGCCACGGTGAGGAAGGTGCCCTCGGCCGGGTCGGCCACGGCCTCGTAGGCGGTGCCGGCCGCGGACCGCAGCGCCGCGGCCAGGGCGACGCCGTCGACCGGGCCCCGCCCGGCGAGGGCGTCGGCCAGCCCGCGCAGCAGCTGGGCCAGGATCGCCCCGGAGTTGCCCCGGGCGCCGAGGACCGCGCCGCGGGCCAGCACCGACCAGACGGACTCCCCGTCGGTCCCGTCGGCCAGCGCGGCCGCCCCGGACTCGGCGGTGAGCAGCAGGTTGGTGCCGGTGTCGCCATCGGGGACCGGGAAGACGTTCAACTCGTCGATCCGGCCGCGGGCAGCGCGCAACGACACCACGGCGGCGCGGCTCCACCGGCCGACCGCGGCCTCGTCCAGCGCCGTGAGCACGTGCCGGAGGATACGGGTGGGCACCGACACCCCGGCCCCGGCGGACGCCCGCCCGGGGGACGGGCTACAGTGGCCCGAGCAATCTGTGCGGGTGGACCACGTCTGGCTCTCAGATCGTGTCCCCGCTCTTCTTCTGAACGTCTTCTCCTAGGAGTGATCGACCCGTGGCTGCCGTGTGCGATGTGTGTGGCAAGGGGCCCGGTTTCGGCATGTCGGTGTCGCACTCGCACCGGCGGACGCCGCGCCGTTGGAACCCGAACATCCAGGCCGTGAAGGCCATCGTCGGTGCCGGCACCCGCCGTCGCATCAACGCCTGCACGAGCTGCATCCGGGCCGGCAAGGTCGTCCGCGGCTGAACCGCCCCAACCCCTGCTCCACACCGACCCCGGTCACCCCAGGTGACCGGGGTCGGTCGCGTCCCGGGCCCCTCCTCCGGGCGGGCGTCCCGGCCGAGTTCCGGGTCCCGACAGGTCGTCGCGACGGGACCGCCCTAAGGTGCGACGGTGCAGTACCGCCGTGAGAACGAGACCGCCGTGCGCCCGGGCCGCCGTCGCGACCCCGCCGTCGACGAGGCCGTGAAGGCCGCCGTGCTGGACCTGTTGACCGAACGCGGCTGGGACGGCGTCTCGATGGACGGCGTCGCAGCACGCGCGAAGGTCGGCAAGGCCAGCATCTACCGCCGCTGGTCCTCCCGGGTCCAGATGGTCGCCGAGACCATCACCGAGCTGAACCGCGGCCAGATCGACCCGCCGGACACCGGGACCCTGCGTGGGGACCTGCTGGTGCTCTACCGGTCGATGACGACTGCCCTGCAGGGGCCGCTGGGCACCGCGTCCCGGGCGGTGCTGGGCGTGCTGCCGCACGAGCCCGACCTCGCCGAGGCCTTCCGGGCGGGACCGCTCGGGGTCTGGTCGCAGGCCTTCGGCGACGTCTTCACCGCGGCCGTGGTCCGGGGGGAGCTGGACCCGGCCCGGCTGGGGACGGTCGCCGGCGAGGCGGGCCCCGCCGTGCTGATGACCCGCTGGCTGGTGACCGGGCAGCCGTTGGACGACCAGCTCGCCCAGGACGTCGTGGACCTGGTGGCCATCCCGCTGCTCGCACCCCGCTGAGGTCCGCGGGGCCCGCCGCACCCGCCTCAGCCGATGCCGCGGGAGCGGGCCGCCCGCACCACCAGGTCCACGACCGTGGCGTGGTCCAGGGCGGTGCTGTCAGCCACCAGGTGGTAGAGCCGGGAGTCCGCCGGGTCGGCCCGGTGGAAGTGCCGGACGTAGGCCGCCCGGGTGCGGTCGGCGGCCAGCAGCTCCCTGCGCACCTCGTCCTCGGGCCGGCCCAGGTGCGCCACCGCGGCAGCCAGCCGGCGCTCCTCGGGCCCGTCCAGCCGGACGTGCAGCGCGTCGGGCCGGTCCCGGAGCACCAGTGCAGCCGCCCGCCCGAGGACCACGCCACCGTCGCCGTCGGCGATCTCGGTGACCACCCGGTCGGTCTGCAGCCGGTAGGAGCGCTCGTCGGGCACCGAGGACGCCGGCAGCACGCCGCCCACCGGGTCGGGCATCGAGCCCAGCGAGGCCACCAGCCGCCACAGACCGCGCACGACGCTCTCGTCGTTGGCCTCGGCCTCCTCCACCGGCACCCCCAGCCGCAGGGCGACCCGGGCCGGGATCACCCGGTCGTGGAAGGGCAGGCCCAACTGCTCGGCGACCGCCGGGGCGATGTCCGCTCCCCCGCAGCCGAACGTGGCCGACACCGTGACGACGCCCATCAAGAACCCTCCGCACCCAGCACCGAGGGCAGCTGCTTGCCCAGGAAGACCGCCTCCGGGGCGCCTGCGTAGACGCCGTACCCGGGTACCGGTGTGTACCCGGCCCGGGCGTAGAGCGCCAGCGCCTCGGGCTGCCGGTCCCCGGAGTTGAGCACCACCCGGGTGTGGCCGGCCGCGGCCGCCGTCCGCTCCAGCTCGGCCAGCACCGCGGCGGCGACACCCCGCCGGCGGGCCCACGGCGCCACGTACATCCGCTTGAGCTCCACCGTGCCCTCCCCAGCCCCGGCGTACCCGTGCCGCCGCCAGGCGCCGCAGCCGGCCGGCCGGCCGTCGATCTCGGCGACCAGGAAGAGGCCCTCGGGCGGGAGCACGTCGCCGGGCCGCACGACCATCCTGTCCCGGCCGCCGTAGCGCACCACGTACTCCTGCTGGACCGCCTCGACCAGCTCGACGACCACGGGGTCCTCCAGGCCGGCCGGGCGCAGCGTCAGCCCGGTCGTCCCGGGGCCCACGGGGAGGTCACCGGAAGTGCGCATGCCCGGTCCCCTCCGTCCCCAGCGCGGCGGCGATGTCGGCGGCCGGGACGCCGTCGACGGTCACCCCGGCCCGCCCCTCCGACACCACCCCGATGCGCACGAAGTCCGTGGGCAGGTCCGCCGTCGCCGGGAACGTGGCGAGCAGGGCGTGGTCCTCACCGCCGGTGAGCACCCAGCCCAGGGCGTCCCCGCCCAGTGCCGCGGCCACCTGGGCCAGCGGGCCCAGCGGGTCCACGAAGGAGGCCAGCGTCCCGCGGTCCAGCTCCAGGACCACCCCGCTGGCCTCGGCCAGGTGGCCGGCGTCGGCGAGCAGGCCGTCGCTCACGTCGCACATCGACGTCGCCCCGGCGTCGGCGGCAGCGGGGCCCGCCGCGTAGGGCGGCTCCGGGCGGCGGTGCGCGGCGACCGCGGCCAGTGGGGAGGTGAACCCGCGGCGCAGCACCGCCCAGCCGCAGGCCGACCAGCCCAGCCGGCCGGCGACCGCCACGACGTCACCGGGCCGGGCCCCGCCGCGGGTGACCGGGGCACGCCCCTGCAGGTCGCCCAGTGCGGTCACCGACAGCACCACCGAGGAGGAGTCCGGCGCGCTGGACACGGTGTCCCCGCCGACGACCGCGGCACCGTGCGGGGCACACTCGGCGGCCATCCCGGCGGCGACGCCCTCCAGCCAGCTCGCCGTCGTGCCCGCGGGGCAGGCCAGCCCGACCAGCAGCGCGGTGGGCACGGCCCCCATCGCGGCGACGTCGGCCAGGTTCGCCGCGGCGGCCTTGTGCCCGACGTCCTCGGCGGAGGACCAGTCCCGGCGGAAGTGCCGGCCCTCGACGAGCACGTCGGTGCACACGACGACCCGGGAGTCCGGCGTCCGGACGACGGCGGCGTCGTCACCGGGCCCGACGTCGGCCAGCCGGGCGGTCCCGGCGCGGGCCGTGACCCGGTCGATGACACCGAACTCCCCCACCACGGCGACGGTGTCCGCGCTGTCCACGGGGGGCACCAGGGGCCGCGGGCGGGTCACCGGGCACTCCCGGCCGCTGGGGTACGTTGCCGGTCTGTCCGCCGTCCGGCGGGGTGCACGTCCGCGCGTCGGCGCCCGCACCGACAGCTCAGTCCGAGGAAGGTCGTCCCGTGGTCCACGCCTACATCTTGATCCAGACCGAAGTCGGCAAGGCAGCCGCGGTCGCCTCGACCATCGCCGGGATCTCCGGGGTGACCAAGGCCGAGGACGTGACCGGCCCCTACGACGTCATCGTCCGGGCCGAGGCCAGCAGCGTCGACGAGCTCGGCCGCCTCGTGGTCGCCCGGGTGCAGTCGGTGGACGGGATCACCCGCACGCTGACGTGCCCCGTCGTCAACCTCTGAGGCGCCCCTCCTGAGCACCGACGAGCCCGACCGGCCCGAGCCCGAGCCCGACACGGAGCCCGCTGACGCCCCCGTCGAGCGGCCCACGGGCCCCGACCCCACCCGGCGGGCCGCCCTGCTGGCGACCGCGGTCGCCGTCCCGGTCGTCGTCGCGCTGCTGGTGCTGATCAACGTCTTCGGCCCTGGCTCCGACGACGGCGGGGACGGCGACGGCGCGGTCGCCGAGGTGTCCGGCACACCGGTCGCCCCGCGCGACGACAGCCCGGTCGAGGTGGACACCCCGCCGATCACCCCCGCGACCGACGCCGCCTGCCCGGCGCTGATGAGCCAGCTCCCGCTGGAGGTGGCGGGCGAGACCTCACGCCGGGTGGACTCGGACTCCCCCTACGCCTACGCCTGGGGCGACCCGGCCCAGGTCCTGGTCTGCGGCGCGGACCCGCCGGCCGGCTACGTCGTGGGCGGGCAGCAGGCCTTCCAGATCAACGGGGTGACCTGGTTCGTGGACACCACCGACGCGACGGCCAACGTCTGGACGACGGTGGACCGCACGGTCCCCGTCCAGATCACCATCCCCTCCAGCACGGACGGGTCGGTGGCGACCGCGCTCAGCCCGACCATCGCGGGCGCCATCCCCTTCACCGAGCCCACCCCGCGGTGAGCCCCCGGCGCTGCCCGTGCGGCACCGGCCTCCCGACCGACGAGTGCTGCGGTCCGCTGCACGCCGGTGCGGGCACGGCGAGGACCGCGGAGCAGCTGATGCGCTCCCGGTACAGCGCCTTCGTCCTCGGCGAGACCGGGTACCTGCTGGCGACCTGGCACCCCGACACCCGCCCGGCCGACCTCGAGCTGGACCCCGACGTCCGGTGGACCGGGCTGGAGGTGCTGGCCACCAGCGGCGGCGGTCTGCTGGCCGCCGAGGGCACCGTGGAGTTCCGAGCCAGCCACACCCGGGGCGCCCAGCACGAGCGCAGCCGCTTCGACCGGGTCGGCGGCCGCTGGCTCTACCGGGACGGCGTCTCCCTGGACTGAAGGCCGGGCAGCCGCCTCAGCCGCCTCAGCCGCGGGGCAGCAGCTCCAGCTGGGCCAGCACGACCGTCTGCACCCGGGCGGAGGCGTCGGTCAGGTCCGGGGCCACCGCGGCCACCGAGACCGTGAACGGCCCGTGCGCGCACCAGACGAACGCCGACGGGCCGTCGAGCCCGGTCTCCTCCGGCGGGTCCTGGACCGCCAGCTGCGAGCAGCCCTCGGGCAGCCCGTCGGGGTCCCGGTCGGGGCTGCCGCCGTAGTAGGAGGCGTCGTTGCGCCGCAGGTCCGCGGCGTAGGCGGCGGCACCGGGCACCCCGTCGAACTGGTCGACGAAGACGGTGGTGAGGCCGCCCGCTGGGCGCCAGAAGCGCTCCCAGCCCCAGCGGTAGCCGTAGTCGGCGAGCACCTCGGCGTCCCGGTCGGGGTCCTCGGAGTAGGCGGCGACGTCCTCGACGGTCTTGGCGCCGGCCGGCGGGTCCAGCTCGGCGTCGGGCACCGGGACCGTGCTGCCGGGCACCTCGGTGAGCACCAGCGCGCCCAGGCCGTCGACGTCCGAGGGCAGCCCGGCGGGCGCGGACGTGCCGCCGGCCGCGGTCGGCACCCCGTCCACCGGGGTGGCGCACGCGGTCAGCGCGGCGCACCCCGCTGCGGCGGCCAGCAGCCGGGCCCTCACCCCGCGAGGGCGCTGGCCACGAGCCGGTCGACCAGCTCGCGGTGGTCGACGCCGGCGGCGGCCCACATCCGCGGGAACATCGAGATGGGGGTGAACCCCGGCATCGTGTTCACCTCGTTGACCACGAGCACGTCGGCGCCGGTGTCCGGGTCGGTGCCCAGGAAGAAGTCCACCCGGGCCAGGCCGCGGCAGTCCATCGCCAGGTACGCCCGGCGCGACACGTCCTGCACGGCGGCGGTCTGCTCCGGGGTGAGCTGCGCGGGCACGTCGAAGTCGACGGCGTCGTCGAGGTACTTGGCGTCGAAGTCGTACCAGTCGACGCCCGGCTTGAGCCGGATCTCCGCAGGCAGGCTGGTGTGCGGCAGCCCACCGCCGGGCGCGGCCAGCACGCCGCACTCGACCTCGCGGCCGGGCACCGAGGCCTCGACCACGATCTTGGTGTCCACGGCGGCCGCGGTGGCGACGGCGGCGGCGAAGTCGGCCCAGTCGGCGACCTTGGTGATGCCGATGCTGGACCCGGCCCGGGAGGGCTTGACGAAGACCGGCAGCCCGAGCCGCTCGCGCTGGGCGGGGCTCAGCGCCGCGGGGTCGGTGGTGAGCGCCCCGTGACCGTCGCGCAGCACCACGTGGTCGCCCTGGGCGATCCCGGCCGCACTGAGCAGCTTCTTGGTGAACTCCTTGTCCATCGACGCCGCGGAGGCGAAGACGCCGGAGCCCACGTAGGGCAGCCCGCTCATCTCCAGCAGGCCCTGGATCGTGCCGTCCTCGCCGTAGGCGCCGTGCAGGACCGGGAAGACGACGTCCACGGGCACCAGCGGCGCCTGCCCACCCAGCTCGACCAGGCCCCGGCCGGAGGGGTCCCCGACCAGGGTGACCGGCTGGCCGCCGGTCACCTCGGGGAGCCGGCCGTCGACGATGGCCAGCGGACCGCCGTCGTGCAGCACCCAGCCGCCGTCCCGGGTGATGCCCACGGCCACCACCTCGTAGCGGTCGGGGTCCAGCGCGGACATCACGCTGCCGGCCGACACGCAGGAGATCGAGTGCTCCGCGCTCCGCCCGCCGAAGACGACGGCGACCCTGGTCTTGCGTGGCTCCTCGGTCATCGGGACGGACCCTACTGGTGCCTGCGTCACCCGATCGCGTCCAACGCGGCGGCCAGGTCCGCGACCAGGTCGTCGGTGTCCTCGATGCCGCAGGAGAAGCGCACGAACCCCTCCGACACGGCGTCCCCACCCCACTGCGCGCGACGGTCCACGGTGGAGTGCACGCCGCCGAAGCTGGTGGCCGCCAGCCACAGCGAGCTGGCCCGCACCAGGGCGTGCACGGCCGCCTCGTCGGCGAGGGTGGCCGACACGATGCCGTTCATCCGGGTCATCTGCCGCTGCGCGAGGGCGTAGGAGGGGTCCTCGGGGCGGCCGGGCCAGCGCACCCCGGTCGCGGCCGGGTGCGCGGCGAGCAGCTCGGCGACGGCGGCCGCGGTGGTCGCCTGCCGGGTCAGGCGCAGGTCCAGGGTGCCCATCGAACGGTGCGCCAGCCACGCCTCGAAGGCACCGGGCCCGTTGCCGGTGTGGTCCCGCCAGGCCCGCAGCCGGGTGTGCAGCTCGCGGCCGCGCTCGGTGGGGGCGCTGGACACGTGGCCCATCAGCAGGTCGCTGTGCCCGGTGAGCGCCTTGGTGTCCGACCCGACGGTGAGGTCCGCGCCCAGCGCCAGCGGCTGCTGGCCCAGCGGGGTGGCCGTGGTGTTGTCCACCGCCAGCACCGCCCCGGCGGCCTGCGTCGCACGGGCCACCGCGGCGATGTCGCAGACGTCCAGCTCGGGGTTGCTGGGGGTCTCCAGCAGCACGAAGGCCGCGCCCTCCAGGTCGCCCCGGGCGGCGACGTCGGCGATCTCCAGGGTCGGCACCTGCTCGACCCGGACGTCGAAGCGGGCCAGCTCCTCGACGGCCAGTGCGCGGGTCGCGTAGTAGCCGTCGCTGGGGATGACCAGCCGGTCCCCGGCCCGCACGACGGCGAACACCGCGGCGCTGATGGCGGCCATGCCGGTGGCGAAGGACAGGCAGTCCCCGCCGTCCAGCTCGCCGACGGCGCGCTCGAACACCCGCAGGGTGGGGTGGCCCGGGCGGGCGTAGAAGTCGGTGGCCTTCGGGTCCTCGCCCAGGTGGTAGGGGGCCGCGAACACCGGGGAGGGACGCAACGGGGTGCCGGGGACGACCGGCTCGTCGCCGGCGCGCACCACCCGGGTGCCGTCGCCTGGGGTGGGACTCACTCGCTCTTTGCCTCTCTGCTCATGATCTCGCGCACCATCTGCACCGGGGACTCCCCCTCGTGGCAGACCCGCACGACCGCCTCGGTGATCGGCACGTCCACGCCGTGGGCCCGTGCCAGGTCCAGCACCGACCGGCAGGACTTCACGCCCTCGGCGGTCTGCCGGGTGGTGGCCACGACCTCGGCCACGCTCATCCCCTGCCCCAGCCGCTCCCCGAAGGTGCGGTTGCGCGACAGCGGCGAGGAGCAGGTGGCGACCAGGTCGCCCAGGCCGGCCAGGCCGGCGAAGGTCAGCGGGTCCGCACCCAGTGCCAGGCCCAGCCGGGAGGTCTCGGCCAGTCCGCGGGTGATCAGCGAGGCACGGGTGTTGTCACCGAACCCCAGGCCCTCGGCGATGCCGGCGGCCAGCGCGATGACGTTCTTCACCGCCCCGCCCAGCTCGCAGCCCACCAGGTCGGGGTTGGTGTAGGGCCGGAAGTAGCGGGTGTGGCAGGCGGCCTGCAGCCGCTCGGCGCGCCCGGTGTCGGTGCAGGCGATGACGGTGGCGGCCGGCTGCTCCTCGGCGATCTCCCGGGCCAGGTTCGGCCCGGACAGCACCGCGACCCGGTCGGGGGTCGCCCCGGTGACCTCGCAGACCACCTCGCTCATCCGCCGGGTGCTGCCCAGCTCGATGCCCTTCATCAGCGACAGCAGCGTGGCGTCGGGCGGCAGCAGCGGCGTCCAGGCGGTGAGGTTCTCCCGCAGGGTCTGCGACGGGATGCTCAGCACGACGACGTCGGCCCCCTGCAGCGCCTCGGCCGGGTCGGCGGTGGCCCGCACCCGGTCGGGCAGCCGGACGCCGGGGAGGTAGTCGGCGTTCTCCCGGTCGGCGGTGATCGCCGCGGCGAGCTCAGGACGGCGGGCGTACAGCGTCACGTCGGACCCGGCGTCGGCGAGCACCTTGGCGAAGGTGGTGCCCCAGCTGCCCGCGCTCAGCACGGCGGCGCGGGTCACGCGGCACCGGCCGCGCCGGGCAGGTCGCCCGGGGTGCGACGGGCGGGCCGCGGGTGCACCGCGACGGGCGGGGTCTCCCCGCGGATCTCGCCCAGCTGGTCCCGGACCCGGCCCATCAGCCGGTCGGTGGTCTCGCGCAGCAGCTCGGTGGTGACCGGGCGGCCCTCCTGGACCCGGGCCCGGAGGTCCGCCAGGTCCACGGGCTCCCCGACCAGGTACTCGGCCCGGGTCCGCAGCCGCGGGTGGAACTGCTTGGCGTGGTAGTCGTGCACCCGCTGCGGCCCCCACTGGGCCAGCGGCACGACGACGGCGTCGGTGGCCAGCGCCAGCCGGGCCACCCCCGTGCGGGGCTGCATGGGCCACCAGTCGGGGTCGCGGGTGACCGAGCCCTCGGGGTAGATGACCACGACCTCCCCGGCTGCCAGCGCGCGCTCGGCGGCGCCCATCGAGGACTGGGCGGCGACGGTCCCGCGGTGGACCGGGATCTGGCCGGCGGCCCGCAGGATGGTGCCGGCCAGGCCGGTGAAGACCGAGTCCTTGGCCAGGAACCGCGGCACCCGGCCGGCGTCGTAGACCAGCATGGCGCAGGCCAGCGGGTCCAGCACCGAGACGTGGTTGGCCACCAGCAGCACCCCGCCCCGGGCCGGGATGCGGTCGGCGTGCCGCAGCCGGAGGTCGTAGACCAGCGCGGAGACCGGCCAGACCACGGCCAGTGACATCCGCAGGGCCCAGTTCAGCCGGGGGCGGGGGCGCCACCGCCGTCGGGGCCACTGCTCCCCGGGGCTGCGGACGACGTCGGGACTCACCCGTCCAGTGTGGACCGCCACCCCCGGGGTCCCGCGGACCGGCCCGTCCCCCGCTGCGCGACGGGGACGCCACGACCCGACGCCGGCCCTCGGGCTGTGGCAGCGTGCGGGTCGTGCAGGGGTGGTCCGTCGTCGTCCCGGCGAAGCGCCTGGCACTGGCGAAGACCCGGTTGGGCCCGGTCGGGGACCGGCGGGCCGACCACGAGGACCTGGTGCTGGCCCTGCTCGGGGACACCCTGGAGGCCGCTCTGGCCAGCCCCGCCGTGGGGGTGCTGTGGGTGGTCACCGACGAGCCCCGGGCCGCCGGGCTCGCCCGGGCGCTGGGCGCCCGGGTGGTCCCCGACGCACCCGCTGCCGGGCTGAACGCAGCCCTGGCGCACGGCGCGGCCGTGGCCGGGGGCGCACCGGTGGCGGCCCTGCACTCCGACCTGCCCGCGCTGCGCCCGGCCGAGTTGACCGGTGCCCTGCTGGCGGCAGCCGGACACGAGCGCTCCTCGGTGACCGACGCGGAGGGCACCGGCACCACCCTGCTGGCCGTCACCCGCGGGGAGCTGCGCCCGGCGTTCGGCGCCGGCTCCGCCACCGCCCACGCCGCGGGCGGGGCGGTGCCGCTGGCCGGGGACTGGCCGGGGCTGCGCCGCGACGTCGACACCGTGGCCCACCTGGCGGTGGCCCGGGCGCTGGGCACGGGGCCCCGGACGGCGGTCGCGCGGGCCGGACCCGACGCCTGCGCGTGATCATCTGCTGTTCACCCGCGTGCGGCACGATGGGCGGGTGAGCGAACCGACCACCGAGCCCCTGCACGACGCCGACCGCTTCCTCAACCGCGAGCTGTCCTGGCTGGACTTCAACGCCCGGGTGCTGGAGCTGGCCGAGGACGAGCACGCACCGCTGCTCGAGCGGGTCAAGTTCCTGTCGATCTTCGCCAGCAACCTCGACGAGTTCTACATGGTGCGGATCGCCGGGCTCAAGCGCCGGCAGAACACCGGCCTCACGGTCCGCTCCCCCGACGGGCTGACCATCCGGGAGCAGCTGGCCCGGATCACCGCGCGCACGCAGGAGCTCGTCGCCCGGCACGCACAGGTGTTCGTGGCCGACGTCGTGCCGCGGCTGGAGCAGCACGGCATCCGGATCGTGCACTGGGGCGAGGTCGCCGACGGCGAGGCCATGCGGCTGCGCGAGTACTTCCGCGACCAGGTGTTCCCGGTGCTCACCCCGCTGGCCGTGGACCCCGCGCACCCCTTCCCCTACATCTCCGGGCTCTCGCTCAACCTGGCCGTGTCGGTGCGCGACCCCGAGACCGGCCGGCCCCGGTTCGCCCGGGTCAAGGTGCCCGACAACGTCCCGCGCTTCGTGCCGGTGCTGACCCAGGACGACCAGTCGGTGTTCCTCCCGCTGGAGGACCTGATCTCGGCGCACCTCAACCAGCTCTTCCCCGGCCTGGAGGTCATCGACCACCACCTGTTCCGGGTCACCCGCAACGCCGACGTCGAGGTGGAGGAGGACCGCGACGAGGACCTGCTGCAGGCCCTGGAGCGCGAGCTGGCCCGGCGCCGGTTCGGGCCCGCCGTCCGGCTCGAGGTCACCGACACGATGGACCCGGAGATCCTCGACGTCCTGCTGCACGAGCTGGAGGTCTCCCCCTCCGACGTGCTGCACGTGCCCGGACTGCTGGACCTGGCGGCGCTGATGGCGCTGTACGGCCTGGACCGGCCCGAGCTCAAGGACGACCCGTTCGTCCCGGCCACCCACCCGCGGCTGAGCGAGGGCGAGACGCCCAAGAGCGTCTTCGCCACCCTGCGCGAGGGCGACGTGCTGCTGCACCACCCCTACGACTCCTTCGCCACGAGCGTGCAGCGCTTCATCGAGCAGGCTGCCGCCGACCCGCTGGTGCTGGCCATCAAGCAGACGCTCTACCGCACCTCCGGTGACAGCCCGATCGTGCAGGCGCTGATCGAGGCCGCGACAGCTGGCAAGCAGGTCGTCGTCCTGGTGGAGATCAAGGCCCGCTTCGACGAGGAGGCCAACATCAGCTGGGCCCGCTCGCTGGAGCGCGCCGGCTGCCACGTCGTCTACGGCCTGGTCGGGCTCAAGACGCACTGCAAGACGGCGCTGGTGGTGCGCCGGGAGAACGGCGTGCTGCGCCGCTACTGCCACATCGGGACGGGCAACTACAACCCCAAGACCGCGCGGATCTACGAGGACCTCGGCATCCTCACCGCCGACCCCCGGGTGGGCGCGGACCTCACCGACCTGTTCAACACCCTCACCGGCTACTCCCGGCAGACCACCTACCGCTCGCTGCTGGTGGCCCCGCACGGCATCCGCGCCGGGCTGGTGGAGAAGATCCGCCGGGAGGCCCGGCACGCCCGTGAGGGCCGCGCCTCGGGCATCAGCATCAAGGTCAACTCCCTCGTCGACGAGGAGCTGATCGACGCCCTCTACGAGGCCTCGACCGCCGGCGTGCCGGTGCAGCTGTGGATCCGCGGCATCTGCTCGCTGCGCCCGGGGGTGCCCGGGATGAGCGAGAACATCCGGGTCCGTTCGATCGTGGGCCGCTTCCTGGAGCACTCCCGGGTCTGCCACTTCCTCAACGACGGGTCGCCGGAGTGGTGGCTGGGCAGCGCCGACCTGATGCACCGCAACCTGGACCGCCGGGTGGAGGTGCTGCTGCGGATCTCCGACGAGGCCGCCCAGGCGCAGCTGCAGCGGACCTTCGACCGCGCGTGGGCCGACGACGTCCGCAGCTGGCAGCTGCAGGCCGACGGCAGCTGGACCACGACCGGCGGGCTGGACTACCAGGCGCTCGTCATGGCCGGTGAGCTCGCTGGCTGACCGGCTGCAGCCGGCCGCGGGCGGCGCGGTCTGGCGGCTGGGGGACGGCGGGACGCTGGAGACCGCCGTCGTCCACCGGCCCAAGTACGACGACTGGTCGCTGCCCAAGGGCAAGCTGGACGCCGGGGAGCACCCCCTGCAGGCCGCGGTCCGCGAGGTCGGCGAGGAGACCGGCCTGCAGGTCGTCGTCGGCCGGCGCAGCGTGCAGACCCGGTACGCCCACCGGCACGGGCCCAAGCGGGTCGACTACTGGACGATGCAGCACGTCGCCGGGGACTTCGTGGTCAACGACGAGGTCGACGAGCTGCGCTGGCTGCCCGTGCCCGAGGCCTGCCGGCTGGTCACCCACGCCCACGACGCGGCGGTGCTGGAGGACCTGGCCCGCACCGACGTGCCCCGGACCCCGACGGTGCTGCTGGTGCGGCACGCCAGCGCCGGCGAACGGGAGGACTTCGACGGCCCCGACGACGCGCGGCCGCTGGACTCCCGCGGCCGCGCCCAGGCCCGGCGGCTGGCCACCGTGCTGCGCGCCTTCGCCCCCGACGAGGTGCTCGCCGCTCCCCCGGTGCGCTGCCGGCAGACCCTGACCCCGCTGGCGCAGGCGCTGGGCCTGCCGCTGGGCGAGGCGCCCGAGCTGGGCGAGGACGGCTTCGGCGCGGACCCGGCCGCCGGGGTGGCCACCGTGCAGCGCCTGCTGCAGCCCCGGGCGACCCCCGGGGTGACCGTGGTCTGCAGCCAGGGTGGGGCCATCCCGTCCGTGCTGATGGCCCTGGGCGTGCGTCACCCGGGCTCGGCGGGCGGGGTGTGGCCGCCCTCGGCCAAGGGCAGCGTGTGGGTGCTGGGCGGTCGCCCGGGCGCGCTGCTGGCCGACTACTACCGCGACTTCCCGGCCGACCCGGACGCTCCTGCCTGACGTCCCGGCGGGCCCGGGCTCAGCTGCGACGCCGCCGCAGGACCGCCCCGACGGCGACGCCGGCGGCCAGCAGCACGACCAGCACGGCGACGACGACGCCGGCGCCCTCCTCGGTGGGCGAGGTGCCGGCGGCCTCGCTGGGCTCTGCCACGGCGGGCGTGGAGGCCTCCGCGGTCGACTCCGGCGCAGCGGTCGTGGTGGGCGGCGTCGTCCCCGGCACGGGGGATGGCACGGGGGATGGCACGGGGAGCGGCACGGGGGGCGCCCAGTCGAAGGTGGTCGCGCCCTCCAGCCGGTGCCCGTCACCGGAGGTCACCGCCCAGTCGACCGTGTGCGTGCCGCCGGTGGTCAGCGTGACCGGCACGGTGACCACCGACCCGTCGACGGTGGCCTCGCCGCCCACCCCGACGCCGTCCGGGCCGGTGACTGTCACCCCGGGCCCGCGGACGGCCGCGGAGAACGACAGCGTCACCGTGGTCGGTGCCTCGGTGACGACCGCGCCGTCGGCGGGCAGGGTGCCCGAGAGCCCGGTGTGCGCCGACGCGGGGCCGGCGGTGAGCAGCACCGCGGTCAGGGTCAGCAGGGCGAGGGTGGCGGTCCGGGTCCAGGGCAGCACGGGGGTCCTCACGGTCGGAGATCGGTCACCGGTGCTGTCGTCCGCCCGCGGCCGTGGGTTCCCGGGTGTGACGACGGCCGCCGTCCCCGGGTGGGGACGGCGGCCGTCGTGGGTCAGAGGTCGGTCAGAAGTCGGTCAGAGGTCGGTCAGAGGACGGGCAGCGTGCGGGGCAGCCAGGCCGGGCGGGCCGCCTCGAACGCGGTGACGTCCTCGAGGTGCCTCTCGGTGAGCCCGACGTCGTCCAGGCCCTCCAGCAGCCGCCAGCGGGTGTAGTCGTCGATCTCGAAGGGCACGGCGACGTCGGCCCAGCGGACCTGCTTGGCGACCAGGTCCACGGTCACCGGCAGCGCCGGGTCGGCCTCGCACGCGTCCTGCAGCGCCTCGACGTCGGCAGCGGGCAGCTGCACGGTGAGCAGCCCGGACTTGGTCGAGTTGTTGCGGAAGATGTCGGCGAACCGGGCGCTGACGACCACCCGGAACCCGCCGTCCAGCAGCGCCCAGTTGGCGTGCTCGCGGGAGGAGCCGGTGCCGAAGTCGGGGCCGGCGACCAGGATCGAGGCGCCGGCGTACTCGGGCTTGTTGAGCACGAAGTCGGGCTCGTTGGTGCGCCACGCGACGAACAGCCCGTCCTCGAACCCGGTGCGGGTGATCCGCTTGAGGTACTCGGCCGGGATGATCTGGTCGGTGTCGACGTTGGTGCGCCGCAGCGGGGCCGCGGTGCCGGTGTGCGTGGTGAAGGCGTCCATCAGGCGTCGGCTCCCTGCAGGGTCGCGGGAGCCGTCAGGCGCCCGGTGATCGCGGTGGCGGCAGCGACGGCCGGGGACACCAGGTGGGTGCGCCCGCCCTTGCCCTGCCGGCCCTGGAAGTTGCGGTTGGAGGTCGAGGCCGACCGCTCGCCGGGCTTGAGCTGGTCGGGGTTCATGCCCAGGCACATCGAGCAGCCCGCCCCGCGCCACTCGGCGCCGGCGGCGGTGAAGACGGCGTCCAGGCCCTCCTCCTCGGCCTGCAGGCGCACGGCCACCGACCCGGGGACGACGAGCATCCGGGTGTCGGCGGCGACGTGCTGGCCGCGCAGCAGCTCGGCGGCCACCCGCAGGTCCTCGATCCGGCCGTTGGTGCACGAGCCGAGGAAGACGGTGTCCACGCTGATGTCGGTCAGCGGGGTGCCGGCGGTCAGCCCCATGTACTCCAGCGCGGACTCCGCGGCCGCGCGGTCACCGGCGTCGGCGATCTGGGCGGGGTCGGGCACCGAGGAGCCGATGGGCAGGCCCTGGCCGGGGTTGGTGCCCCAGGTGACGTAGGGCGTGAGGGTCGCGGCGTCGATGACGACCTCGCGGTCGAAGACGGCGTCCTCGTCGGTGCGCAGGGTGGCCCAGTGCGCGACGGCGGCGTCCCAGTCGGCGCCCTGGGGGGCGTGCGGGCGCCCGGCCAGGTAGTCGGCCGTGGTCTGGTCGGGGGCGATGAGCCCGGCGCGGGCACCGGCCTCGATCGACATGTTGCAGATCGTCATCCGGGACTCCATCGACAGCGCCTCGATCGCGCTGCCGCGGTACTCGATGACGTGGCCCTGACCGCCGCCGGTGCCGATCTCGGCGATGACGGCGAGGATGACGTCCTTGGCGCTGACGCCCACCGGCAGCTGGCCGTCGACGCGGACCGACATCTGCTTGGCGGGGCGCTGGGGCAGCGTCTGGGTGGCCAGCACGTGCTCGACCTCGCTGGTGCCGATGCCGAAGGCCAGCGCGCCGAAGGCGCCGTGCGTGGAGGTGTGGCTGTCCCCGCAGACGATGGTCATGCCCGGCTGGGTCAGGCCCAGCTGCGGGCCGATGACGTGCACGATGCCCTGGTCGCGGTCGCCCATCGGGGCGGTGCGCAGGCCGAACTCGGCGGTGTTGTCCCGCAGGGCCTGCACCTGGGCCCGGCTGACCGGGTCGGCGATGGGCGCGAGCAGGTCGGTCGTGGGGACGTTGTGGTCCTCGGTGGTCATCGTCAGGTCCGGACGGCGCACGGTGCGCCCGGCGGCCCGGAGGCCGTCGAAGGCCTGCGGGCTGGTGACCTCGTGCACCAGGTGCAGGTCGATGTAGAGCAGGTCCGGCTCGCCCTCGGTGCGTCGCACCACGTGCTGCTCGTAGACCTTCTGCGCCAGGGTCTGCCCCACGGCCGTGCCTCCTGTGTCCTCGGTGACCTTGCCATCTCAACTGGTGAGATGAGAGTGTCAGCTCGTGGGACAGCCTAACCCCGTTGCCGTGCTGGACAAAGCAGTCGCCATCCTGCACGCCGTCCGTGACGAACCCGCGACGCTCGCCGAGCTGGTGGAGCGCACCGGTCTGCCCCGGGCGACCACCCACCGGCTGGCCGTCGCCCTGGAGGGCCACCGGCTGGTCCGGCGCACGCCCGACGGCTCCTGGGCCCCGGGGCCGGCCCTGGCCGAGCTCGGCCGGGCCGGCGCGGACCTCACCGAGCAGCTGGCCGACGCCGCCACCCGGCACCTGGTGGCCCTGCGCGACGCCAGCGGGGAGAGCGCCCAGTTCTACGTCCGCGACGGCTCCACCCGGGTCTGCGTCGCCGCCGCCGAGCGGCTGTCGGGACTGCGCGACACCGTCCCGGTCGGGGCCCGCCTGCCGATGACCGCCGGCTCCGCGGCGCACGCCCTGCTCGCCTTCGCCCCCGCCGACGAGGTCACCCCGCTGCTGCCGGCGGCCAGCTTCACCGCCCGCACCCTGCTCGACGTCCGTCGGCGTGGCTGGGCGCACAGCATCGCCGAACGCGAGCCCGGCGTGGCCTCGCTGTCGGCCCCGGTCCGGGACGGCTCGGGTGCGGTGCTGGGCGCCGTCTCGGTGTCCGGCCCGGTCGAGCGGCTGGGCCGCCGTCCCAGCCCCGAGGTCGTCGGGGCCGTGCTGGACACCGCCGTCGCGATCTCCCGCGCCGTGCGCTGAGGGACGCCCGCGTCAGGAGACGCGGTGCGCCCCCGGCGACGGGACGGCGACGAAGGTCCGGTAGCTGCCGGCGGCCGGCTGCACGGCCGCGCTGACCGCGTCCAGGTCGGCGGTGTCGACCAGCACGACGGCGCTGCCGCCGAACCCGCCGCCGACCATCCGGGCACCGTGGGCGCCGGCGGCCAGCGCGGTCTCGACGACGGCGTCCAGCTCCGGGGTGGAGATCTCGAAGTCATCGCGCAGCGACACGTGCCCGGCGGTGAGGACCGGCCCGATGGCGCGCGGGTCGCCGCCGCCGGTGAGCAGGTCCACGACCTGGAGGACGCGCGCGTCCTCGGTGACGATGTGCCGGGCGCGGCGGCGCAGCACGTCGTCGGCGAGGGTCTCGACGGTCTCCACCGTGGCGTCGCGCAGCGCCGGGACGCCCAGGGCCTCGGTGGCCCGCTCGCACTCCTTGCGCCGGTCGCCGTAGCCGCCGTCGGCGTGCGAGTGGGCGTGCCCGGTGTCCACGACCAGCAGCGCCAGCCCGGCCGCCGCCAGGTCCAGCGGCACCTGCCGGGTGGCGCGGTCCCGGGTGTCCAGGAACAGCGCGTGGCCGGCCCGGCACAGCAGCGAGGCCGACTGGTCCAGGATGCCGGTCGGCGCGCCGACGAAGTCGTTCTCCGAGCGCCGGGCGACGTCGACGAGCTCCTCGACGGACAGGTCGGGGCGCAGCAGGTCGCGCAGCGCCAGGGCCACCGAGCAGGTGACCGCCGCCGAGGAGGAGAGCCCGGCACCGGCCGGGACGTCGCCGTCGATGCGGACCGACAGCCCGCCCGGCAGGTCGAACTGGGTGACGACGCCGGCGACGTAGCCGGCCCACCCGGCCGGGTGCCCGGGGCGCAGGTCGGCCACCGGGACCTCGACCAGCACGCCGGGCTGCTGCGCGGAGGCCACAGCGAGCAGGCCGTCCCTGCGGCGGGCGACCTCGGCGCGCACCCGGTGCGGGAGCGCGATGGGCAGCACGAAGCCGTCGTTGTAGTCGGTGTGCTCACCGATGACGTTGGCCCGGCCCGGGGCCATCCAGGTGCCCTCGGGCTCGGTGCCGAAGAGGTCGGCGAAGGCGCTCACGGCAGGACCACCGCGCGCAGCTCCTCGGCGACGCCCTCGGGCGAGGTGTCGGAGACGAAGGCGCCCATCCCGGACTCCGAGCCGGCCAGGTACTTCAGCTTGCCGGGGGCGCGACGGAAGGAGAACAGCTGCAGGTGCAGCCACCAGTCCTCCCGGCCGGCGCCGTCGACGGTCTGGGAGACCGGGCCCTGGTTCCAGCTGGAGATGTAGTTCATCGGGGCGTCGAAGCGGTGCGCGAAGCGGCCCAGCACGTCGAGGTAGACCTCGACGAAGGCGTCCCGCTCGGCGTCGGTGAGCGCGGCGACGTCGGGCACCCGGCGGTGCGGGACCAGGGTCAGCTCGTAGGGCCAGCGGGCGGCACCGGGGACGAAGGCCGTCCAGTGCTCGTTGGCGGTGACCACGCGGGGGCCGGTGCGCTCGGCGTCGAAGACCTCGGCGAGCAGGTCGCCACCGGTGGCGGCCCGGTGCGCGGCGACCTGGGTGAGGACCCGCTGCACCCGCGGGGCGAGGAAGGGGTAGGCGTAGACCTGCCCGTGCGGGTGGGCCAGGGTCACCCCGATCTCCTCACCGTGGTTCTCGAAGAGGAAGACCTGCTCGACGCCCGGCTCGGCGGAGAGGGCCTCGGTGCGCTGGGCCCAGGCGTCGACGACCAGCCGGGCGCGCTCGGCGCCCAGGTCGACGAAGGAGCGGTCGTGGTCGCTGGTGAACACGATGACCTCGCAGCGGCCCTCGCCGGGGCGCAGGGTGACCAGCGGGGTGCCGTCGGCGTTCGGCGGGACGTCCCGGTCGACCGACAGCGAGAGCGACGGGAAGCGGTTCTCGAACACCGCGACCTCGTACTCGGCCTCGGGCACCTCGGTGGCGCGCGCGGGCGTGGAGGCGCACAGCGGGCACTGGTCGGTGGGCGGCAGGAACGTCCGCGTCTGACGGTGCGCGGCGATGACCACCCACTCCCCCAGGAGGGGGTCCCAGCGGACCTGCGAGCGGGTCGCGACGGGCGGCAGGTCGCGGGTGTCGACGGCGTCACGGGGCCGCTGCGCGCTGTCGAAGTAGACGATCTCGCGGCCGTCGGCGAGGTGGCGGGTGGTGCTGATCACGATTGTGAACGCTAACACCGGCCCGGCCACGCGTCGGCGGCCGGGCCGGGAGCGCCCTCAGATCGTGGCGACGGACCCGGCGTCCACCCGGTAGTTGCTGCCGTTGACGAAGCTGGCGCGCTCCGAGCACAGGAAGGCGATCACGCCGGCGACCTCCTCGACCCGACCGCGTCGGCCCAGCTCCATCCCGGGCCGCTCCTCCTCCAGGAAGGACTCGACCGCCTCGTCGAAGGAGGTGCCGTTCTCCTCCGCCCGCTTGGTCATCATCGCGTCGGTCATCGGCGAGGCGATGAACGCCGGGGAGACCGCGTTGACCAGCACACCCTCGGAGCCGTAGCTCTTGGACAGGCCCTTGGTCAGGCTGAGGACGGCGGCCTTGGCCGCGCAGTAGGGCAGCTCGTCGACGTAGGGCTGGACGGCGTCCTCGCTGGCCAGCAGCACGATGCGGCCCCAGCCGGCCGAGCGCATGCCGTCCACGAACGCCCGGACGACGCGGACCACGGAGAAGAAGTCGATCTCCAGGGTGGACCGCCAGCCCTCCTCGTCGATCTCGTGGAAGAGGCCCTGCGCGCCGGTGATGCCCGCGGCGTTGACCAGGATCGAGGGGTCACCGATCGCCTCGGTGACGGCTGCCTTCAGGCGGGCGACGTCCTCGGGGTCGGTCAGGTCGGCGGCGACGGCGGTGACGTCGCCGGTGAGCCCGGCGGCGGCGCCGTCGAGGGCCTCCTGGTCCACGTCGGTGATGACCACCCGGACACCCTCGGCCAGCAGCACCCGCGCGGTCTCCAGGCCGATGCCGGAGTCGGCTCCGGTCACGAGGGCGGTGCGTCCGCTGATGCCGAGGTCCATGGGTGCTCCTGTCGTGGGCACCCGGGCTGGGCGCGTCCGGGGGCTCTTGTCCCCCGGACGCACCAGGCTCAACCCAGGCGTGACCCGACGCTCAGCCCTTCGCGGCGACCTCTGCGGCGTAGCGCTCGGTCATCGTGGCCACGGCCTGCAGCTGCTGGGCCGCGTAGTCCTCCCGCTTGCCGCCGGCCCGCTCCGCGGCGCCCAGCGTCGCCTGGGCGTGTGTGGTCTGCCCGCCCTGGAAGTGCGGGAAGACGTGCTGGGCGATGAGCTCGTAGGAGCGCCGGGTCGCCTCGGGGTTCGCCCACTCGTGGGCCAGCAGCAGCATCGCGCCGAAGCCGCCGGACTGGTCCCACAGCTTCTGCACCTGGGCACGGGCGTCCTCGACGGTGCCGATCGCCCCGATGCCCGCGTCGTTGATGAAGTCGATCATCTCCTTGGCGTCGCCGCCCTCGACCGCCATCTGCGGGAAGGCCGCGGTCTTCTGGAAGTACCGGAACCAGCTCTCGATGCCGAACTGGACGTCGGCGTAGGCCTGCTCGCGCGTCTCGGCGACGTGCATCAGCCCGACCAGCCGCCAGTCGGCCCGGGACACGGTCTGCCCGTGCGCCTGTGCGCGCTCCTCGACGACCGACCAGTGGTGGGCGAGGGCGTCGAAGCCGTCCGGGGAGAGCGTGGCACCGATCGAGAGCAGCCCGATGCCGTGCGTACCGGCCTGCCGCGGTCCGGTGGGTGAGGCGACAGCGGCCACGGCGACGTCGAAGAGCGGTTCGCTGTAGGGGCGCAGGTGCAGCCGGGCGTCGACCAGGGTGTGCGTGCGGGTGGTCGCGGTGACGGTCTCCCCGTGCAGCAACCGCATGATGATGTCCAGGTTCTCGGCCAGCAGCTCACGCGTCGCCGTGGGGTCCAGCCCCAGCATCATCGAGTCCGTCGGCAGCGAGCCCGGGCCGCAGCCCAGCATCACCCGCCCGCGGGTCAGGTGGTCCAGCATCACCATCCGCTCGGCCACCCAGAGCGGGTTGTGGTAGCTGATCGAGGTCACCCCGGTGCCCAGCTTGATCCGCCGGGTCCGCTCGGCGGCCGCGGCGATGAAGATCTCCGGCGAGGCGATGATCTCGCTGCCGGCGGAGTGGTGCTCCCCGATCCAGGCCTCGTCGTAGTCCAACCGGTCCAGGTGGGCGACCAGCTCCAGGTCCCGCTGGATGGCCGTCGTGGGGTTCTCCCCCGCCGGGTGGAAGGGGGCCAGGAAGATGCCGAACCGGAGCCTGCTCATGGGGGTGCCTCCGCGCTGAGGTGGATGAGACCCCGATCACAACCCACCCGGGTGCCCGCGTCAACGCCCACCCAGGAACGCCGAGAGCCCCCGACCTGAGCAGGTCGGGGGCTCTCGAGGTGTAGCCCCGAAGGGATTCGAACCCTCGCTACCGCCGTGAGAGGGCGGCGTCCTGGGCCGCTAGACGACGGGGCCAGAACTGGTGGTGCTGTGTGCAGATCTTACCGGAGGAGGTGGAGCGTTCCTCGCTGGGGTACCAGGACTCGAACCTAGACTAACGGAACCAGAAACCGTCGGGCTGCCAATTACCCCATACCCCATTGGCCGTTCAGCACCTCGCGGCGCCGTCGAAGACACTACCCGATGCCCTCCGGGGGGTCGCACACCCCCCCTCGGGTCAGCCGCCGTGTCGCGACCAGCGGGGGTCCGGCGGGGGCGGTCCACCCACCCGGACGGCCGGCGGCAGCGGCGGTGCCGGGACCCAGCTGGGTGCCCACACCGGCACCCGCCGCAGGTCGACGGCGGGGCTCAGAGTCGCGGCGGCCAGGGTCTGCCGGGCCCGGGCCACCAGCCAGACGTAGGCCCCCATCACCAGCACGTCCAGCAGGGTGATGAGCAGCCCGACGCCGGCGGGCGGCACCGAGGAGGCCACGCCGTCCCCGAGCAGGCCGGCGACGGTGAAGACGACGACGTTGTTCACCGCGTGCAGCACGATCGCCGCCTCCAGGCCGCCGGTGAGCCAGGTGACGGCGGAGGCGGCCAGACCGAAGACGAACCGGTCGAGGAACGTGAACACGTCCGGCGGGGCGTGCGCGGCGGAGAACAGCGCGGCGGTGAGCACCGCGGCGACGACGGCGCCGGCCCGCTCGGTGTGCACCCAACCGGCGATCGTCTGGCTCAGGTACCCGCGGAAGAGGTACTCCTCGGCCGCCGACTGCAGCGGCGTGGTGAGCAGCACGACCAGCAGCAGCCAGACGTAGGAGGAGTCCGGTCCGGTGATCCCGCCGCCGTCGGCGACCACGCTGATGCCGATGGTGAGGACCACCCCGACGCCCAGGGTGGCCAGTGCGCGCCACGTGAGGGGCCACAGCAGCCGCCAGCGCAACCGGCCGGTCACCGAGGAGGCCCACCCCGGACGGAGGCCGTGGGCGACCGCCCAGCAGGCCCACACGATCGGGATGGCCACGATCAGCGACAGGTTGGTCATCAGCAGGACGCCGGGGTCGGTGAGGTCCAGCAGGTTCGCCACCGGCACCACGCCGGTCACCAGCACCGCCAGGGTGACCACGACGGCGGCCACCAGGTACAGCACGGTGAACAGCAGCAGTCCCAGCAGCGGGCGCCACCAGGCCCAGTCCCGGGCCAGCATCAGCTGCAGGTAGGTGCGGGGGACGTCGAAGGGCGGCATCCCGGGCGGGGTCACCGGACGCCCACCGGCGGCGGGTGCCGGCGGTGGCGGCGGCGGGGCGGCCTGCACCCAGCCCCGGGGGACCTGGGGCGGTGCGTACCAGCGCCCCGTGGGCGGCGGACCGGCGTAGCCACCCTCGGGCCCGGCCTGTAGCTCGCCGGGCGGCGGCGGTGGTGCCGGCTGCCCCGCTCCCCCGGGCATCACGCCGCCGCGACCTCCCGGGCCGCGGCCAGCCGGGCCAGGGTGGTGTCCCGGCCCAGCAGCTCCATCGACTCGTAGAGCGGCGGGGACACCGTCCGGCCGCTGACCGCCACCCGGACCGGGCCGAAGGCCTGGCGCGGCTTGCGGCCCAGCTCCTCGACCAGCGCCTGCTTGAGCGCGGCCTCCAGGGCCGGCGTCGTCCAGTCGTCGAGGGCGGTCAGCGCAGCGGTCGCGGCGTCGAGCACCTCGACGGCGTCGGGGCCGGTCAGCTGCTTGGCGACGGCGGCCTCGTCGAAGACGACCTCGTCCACGAAGAGGAAGCCCAGCAGCCCGACGGCCTCGCTGAGCACGACCATCCGCTCCTGGGCCAGGGGGGCGATGGCGTCCAGCACCCGCTGCTGCTCCGGGGTCGGGGTGGCCTCCACCAGGCCGGCGTCGGCCAGGTACGGCGTCACCCGGGTGACGAAGTCGGCGACCGGGAGCGCGCGCAGGTGCGTGGCGTTGATCGCCTCGGCCTTCTTCAGGTCGAAACGCGCCGGGTTGGGGCTGACCCGCCGGACGTCGAAGGCCTCGACCATCTCGGCCGGGGAGAAGACGTCCCGGTCCTCGGCGATCGCCCAGCCCAGCAGGGCCAGGTAGTTGACCAGGCCCTCGGGCAGGAAGCCGCGCTCGCGGTACAGGTCCAGGTTCGACGTGGGGTCCCGCTTGGACAGCTTCTTGGCGCCCTCGCCCATCACCAGGGGCAGGTGGCCGAAGCGGGGCGCGCCCGAGGCGAGGCCGACGTCGGTGAGGGCCTCGTAGAGCGCGAGCTGGCGGGGCGTGGAGGACAGCAGGTCCTCCCCGCGCAGCACGTCGGTGATGCCCATCAGGGCGTCGTCGACCGGGTTGACCAGCGGGTAGAGCGGCTGGCCGCCGGCGCGGGCCAGCACGAAGTCCGGGACGGCGCCGGCGGCGAAGGTGACCTCGCCGCGGACCAGGTCGGTCCAGGACAGGTCGTGGTCGGGCATCCGCAGCCGCAGGACCGGGGAGCGGCCCTGCGCCAGGTACGCGGCCCGCTGGGCGTCGGTGGTCTCCCGGTCGGCGCCGTCGTAGCCCTGCTTGGGGTCCTGCCCGGCCGCGACCCGGCGGGCGGCGACCTCCTCGGGGGTGGAGAAGGACTCGTAGGCGTGCCCTGCCTCGACCAGCTTCGCGAGCACGTCGCGGTAGACCTCGCCGCGCTCGGACTGCCGGTACGGGCCGTGCGGGCCGCCGACCTCGGGGCCCTCGTCCCAGTCCAGGCCCAGCCAGCGCAGGCTGTCCAGCAGGTGCCGGTAGGACTCCTCGGTGTTGCGCGCGGCGTCGGTGTCCTCGATGCGGAAGACGAACTGACCGCCGGTGTGCTTGGCGTAGGCCCAGTTGAACAGCGCCGCGCGCATGACCCCGACGTGCACGGTGCCGGTCGGCGAGGGGCAGAACCGGGTCCGGACGGCGCCCGTGGGGGCCGTCATCGGGCGGTCGAGACGGTGTCGGCGCCGGTGACGGTGTTGGTCAGCTCGCCCAGGCCCTCGATGGCACAGGTGACCGAGCCGCCGATGGTCAGCGGGCCGACGCCGGCCGGGGTGCCGGTGAGCACCACGTCGCCGGGCAGCAGGGTCATGACCTGCGAGATGTAGGAGATCAGCGTGGGGATGCCGAACAGCAGGGAGCTGGTGCGGCCGTCCTGGCGCAGCTCGCCGTCCACGGTGCAGGTGACCTGCAGGTCGGCCGGGTCCTTGCCGATGCCGGCCAGGTCGGTCTCGATCCACGGCCCGATCGGGCAGAAGGAGTCGAAGCCCTTGGCGCGGGTCCACTGGTTGTCGCTGCGCTGCATGTCCCGCTCGGTGACGTCGTTGCCGATCGTGTAGCCGAAGACGCTGGCCAGCGCCTGCTCCTCGGTGACGTGGCGGGCGCCGCGGGCACCGATCACGACGGCCAGCTCGGCCTCGTGGTGCACGTTGGTGCTGCCCGGCGGGATGCGGATCGCGTCGCCGGGACCGATCACCGAGGTGGAGGGCTTGAGGAAGAGCAGCGGCTCGCTCGGGGCGTCACCGGTCTTCATCTCGGCGACGTGGTCGGCGTAGTTCTTGCCGACGCACACCACCTTGCTGGGCAGGATCGGGGACAGCAGCCGGACGTCGGCCGCGGCGTGCCGCTGGCCGGTGAAGCTGATCTGGCCGAACGGGTGGCCCTCGATCTGGGCGACCTGACCGTCGCCGTCGAGGACGCCGAAGGACATGCCGGTGGGTGAGGCGTAACGGACGATGCGCACGGGACGAGGCTACTGGCGTGCGGTCGCGCCCGTGCCGGCGCTGATCAGCCGCGGAGCCGGACGGCGTAGGTGAGGGCGTCGACCATCGCCAGCCAGGAGGCCTCGACGACGTTCTCGTGCACCCCGACGGTGGTCCACTCCCCCGCCTTGTCCGCGGTGTCCACCAGCACCCGGGTGGTGGCGCTGGTGCCGCCGGTCCAGCCCAGGATGCGGACCTTGTAGTCGGCCAGCTCGACGTCGGCCAGCAGGGGCCACCGGCCCACCAGGGCCGTCCGCAGCGCGGTGTCCAGGGCGTTGACCGGGCCGTTGCCCTCGCCGACGGTGACCACCCGCTCGGTGCCGCCGACCCCGTCGGGCAGCAGCACCTTCACGACGGCCTCGCTGACCACCCGGCCGTCGGCCCGGTGCTCCACGGTGGTCCGCCAGCTCTCCAGCTCGAACAGCGGTACCGGGGCGCCGGGCAGCTCCCCGCGCAGCAGCAGCTCGAAGGAGGCGTCGGCGGCCTCGTAGGACCAGCCCCGGGCCTCGCGCTCCTTCACCGCGGCCACCACCCGGCCGACGGCGTCCCCCTGCCCGGCGAGGTCGACACCGAGCTCGCGGCCCTTGAGCTCGACCGAGGCCCGGCCGGCCATCTCGGTGACCAGGATGCGCATGTCGTTGCCGACCACCACCGGGTCCAGGTGGTTGTAGAGCTCCGGGCTGACCTTGATGGCGCTGGCGTGCAGCCCCGCCTTGTGCGCGAACGCCGAGGCCCCGACGAAGGGCTGGTGGTCGTCGGGGGTCAGGTTGGCCAGCTCGGCGATCGCGTGGCTGACCCGGCTCAGCTCCGCCAGGCACTCCTCCGGCACGACCGGGAGCCCCATCTTGGTGACCAGGTTGCCGATCAGCGTGAAGGTGTCGGCGTTGCCGGCCCGCTCGCCGTAGCCGTTCGCCGTCCCCTGGACCTGGGTGGCCCCGGCCTCGACGGCGGCGAGGGAGTTGGCGACGGCGCAGCCGGTGTCGTCCTGGCAGTGGATGCCCAGCTGGCCCTCCACCCGGGCCCGGACGTCGGTGACCACCCGGCCGATGCCGCTGGGCAGCATCCCGCCGTTGGTGTCGCACAGCACGCCGACCTCGGCACCGGCGGCGAAGGCGGCCCGCAGGACAGCGACCCCGTGGTCGGGGTCGACGGCGTACCCGTCGAAGAAGTGCTCGCAGTCGACGAACACCCGCCGGCCGTGGCCGACCAGGAAGGCGACCGTGTCGGCCACCATGGCCAAGTTCTCTTCCGGCGTGGTGCGCAGGGCGTCCCGGACGTGCCGCAGGTCGGACTTGGCGACCAGGCAGACCACCGGTGCCCCGGAGTCCAGCAGCGCCCGCACCTGGGCGTCGTCCTCCACCGCGACCCCGGCCTTGCGGGTGGCGCCGAAGGCGACCAGCACCGCGTGCCGCAGCGTGAGCTCGGTGCGGGCGCGGGCGAAGAACTCGGTGTCCTTGGGCAGGGCCCCGGGCCAGCCGCCCTCGATGTAGGAGACCCCGACGTCGTCGAGCAGCCGGGCGACGGCGAGCTTGTCGGCCACCGAGTAGGTGATGCCCTCGCGCTGGGCGCCGTCGCGCAGGGTGGTGTCGAAGACCTGGACGACGGGGCCGACGGGGCCGACGGGGGTCTGCTGCTCGGTCACGGGGTGCCTCTCGAGGGGTGTGCGGGGCCGGACACGAAAAAACCCCCCGGGGTACGGAGGGTCGGCGCGCAGTCGGGGAGCGGACTGCGCGCTAGGTGATGATCGTGCCGACGGTGTGCATCGCCGCAGATGGTGGCACCCGCGGTCCGCGAGGGGCAAGCGCCCGGGGGCGCCCGCCGTCCGCGACGCGCCGGTCCCGGCCCCTGTTCGGCGCACGGGTGCGCACCGACAGCGCGGGTGCGCGCCCACTCCGCCGTCCAGGGCCCGGGGACCGCGTGGGCGCGCACCAGCCGCGGGGCTGCGCGCCCCGGTCCCTCGCCGCCGTCCCGGGCTCGCGACCCGCGTGGGCGCGCACCGGCGGCGCGCGTGCGCCACGAGGCCGCCCGGGTCCCCCGGACAGCAGCGTGGGCGCGCACCCGCGGAGGGGTGCGCGCCCACGGGGCGACGGTGCGGGTCGGATCAGCCGCCGGCGAGGGCGGCCAGCCGGTCGCCGACCTCCGACGTGCGGACGGCGGCGCGCGGGTCCCGGGTGGACAGGTCGAAGGCGACCGCGGCGTTGACCCGGCGGGCCTGGTCGGCTCGGCCCAGGTGGTCCAGCAGCAACCCGACCGACAGCACGGTGGCCGTGGGGTCGGCCTTGCCCTGCCCGGCGATGTCGGGCGCCGAGCCGTGCACCGGCTCGAACATCGAGGGGTTCACGCCCGAGGCGTCCAGGTTGCCGCTGGCGGCCAGCCCGATGCCCCCGGTCACGGCGGCGGCCACGTCGGTGACGATGTCGCCGAAGAGGTTGTCGGTGACGATGACGTCGTACCGGCTGGGGTCGGTCACGAAGAACATCGCCGCAGCGTCGACGTGCTGGTAGGCGACCGCGACGTCGGGGAACTCCACCGACAGCTCCTCCACCGTGCGCGACCACAGCGACCCGGCGTGGGTCAGCACGTTGGTCTTGTGGATCAGCGTCAGGTGCTTGCGGGGGCGCAGGACGGCGCGCTCGAAGGCGTACCGGACGACCCGCTCCACCCCGAACGCGGTGTTCAGGCTGACCTCGGTGGCGACCTCGTGCGGGGTGTCGCGGCGCAGGACGCCGCCGTTGCCCACGTAGGGGCCCTCGGTGCCCTCGCGGACACACAGCATGTCGATCTCGCCGGGGCTGGCCAGCGGGCTGGTCACGCCGTCGTACAGCTTGGCCGGGCGCAGGTTGACGTGGTGGTCGAGCTCGAAGCGCAGCTTGAGCAGCAGCCCGCGCTCCAGGATGCCGGCGGGCACGCTGGGGTCACCGACCGCGCCGAGCAGGATCGCGTCGTGCTGGCGCAGCTCGTCGAGCACGGTGTCCGGCAGCAGCTCACCGGTCCGCTGCCAGCGCGCGGCGCCCAGGTCGTAGGTGGTGGTCTCGACGTCCGGGGCGACCTCGCCCAGGACCTTGAGGCCCTCGGCCACCACTTCGGGGCCGATGCCGTCTCCAGGGATCACTGCCAGGCGCATGAGGCAAGAGGCTAGTGCCCGCGCAGGTCAGGACCGGCACCCGGACGCACCGACGCCCCCCGCAGGTGGTGCACGCGGGGGGCGTCGGTGTCGGGGCTGCTGCCGGGGGTCAGCCGGCGGGCGGCGCCTCCGTGCTGGCGGGTGCCTCGGTGGCGGGTGCCTCCGCAGCGGGTGCCTCGGTGGCGGGTGCCTCGGCTGCCGGCGTCTGGGTCACCGGGGCCGCGGGGGGCTCGGTCACCTGCTCGTCCGGCGGCGTCGGGTCGACCGGGGTGCCCTCGGCCGGCGGCGCCGGTGTCACCGTGGCGTCCCCGGCGGCCGGCGCGATGCCGACCGACTGGGTCCGACCGGCTGCACCGCTGTTCTGGTGCAGCACGACCATCGCGCCCGCGTCCCCGCCCACCGCAGCGTCCGCGGCGTAGGAGGCGGCGTCCTGGGTGACGGTCAGCGTCGTCCCGTCGGTGACCGGCGCCAGCATCGCCGACTCGCCGTCGACGTCGAAGGACAGGCCCGGGGCGGTCGGGTCGAAGCTCATCGGCTGCGCCGCGAGCTCGGGCCCGGTCGGGGTGCTGACCGTGCCGACGTCGTCCACCGTGCCGGCGTAGCTGGCGGACTGGACCCCGAAGGTGATCCGGCCCGACACCTCCGGCAGCGCCGACAGCGGCACCCCGAGCACCTGGACGTCGGAGTCGAAGGCGTTGGTGTCGACGAGCCCGTCGTAGAGGTTCATCGGCGCCACGTACGGCTCCCCACCCGGCCCGACCAGGGCGAAGTCCCGGTCGGTGATGACGACCAGCGGGACGTCGTAGTCCGCGATCCGGGTGGTGGTGACCTGGTAGTCCCAGACGCCGTCACCGGTCGCGTCGAGGAAGACGCCGTAGTTCACGGCCGTCTCCGCCGAGGTGAACCGGCCGTGCGCGGAGACCGCGAAGTACAGGCCCGGGTCGTCGCCGGACTGCTGCACGTCGGAGGCGACCCCGACCGCGGCCAGGTCGACGGAGCGCTCCAGCTCGGTCTTGTAGCAGCTGCTCAGCGCCTCGGCGTCGCACCGCGGCATCTGCGGGCTGGTGCCCAGCTGCTCGAACCCGCTGACCAGCGAGGTGTAGCTGGTCGGGTCCAGGGCCGGGCCGTTGGCCACGCCCTCACCGGTGAGGGTGATGGCCGAGCCGTCCTCGGCGGCCGACGCGGTGAGCGTGGAGGCCGGCTTGGGGTTGGCGTGCACCGGCACCCGCAGCGTCTCGCCCCGGTTGTTGGCCGGGGTGAGGACGACGCGACCGCTGGCCTCGCCGAGGAACTGACGGCCGTCGTCGGTGACGACGGTGGGGTCGGCGACCTTGAGCAGCTGGTCCTGGGTGGCGGTCATCGTGATCGTCACCGTGCGGCTCTGCCCCGGGGGGACGGTGAGCCGCTGGGCCGACAGCGCGTACCGGACGCCGGGCTGGTCGACCAGGGCGTCGTAGGCGACCCGGTAGACCGCGGCGTTGCGGCCCTTGTTGTCCACGGTGATGGTCTTGGTCGCGGTGACCCGCTCGGCGTCGACCTCGACCACGCCGAAGGACGCGGTCACGACACCGGATCCGGCCTCGGCGTAGGCCAGCACCTGGTTGCGCAGCGCAGCCGGGGCGTCGATGCGCCCGGCCCCGACCCGGTTGGGCCCGTAGACCTCACCGGTCTGACCCGGCTCGGTGTACAGGTCGTGGGTCGCCGTGTTCATCAGGTCGGCCTTGACCTCCTCGGTGGTCCAGTCCGGGTGCGCCGCACGGATGAGCGCGGTGACGCCGGCGGCGGTCGGGGAGGCCATCGAGGTGCCGGACTCGCTGACGCCGCCCGAGCCCGAGCCGACGGCCGCGGAGAACAGCGTGACGCCGGGGGCGCTCACGTCGGGCTTGGCGCCGTCCTCCTGGCGGGTGCCCCGCGAGGAGAACGAGGCCAGCAGGTCGACCTGGTCCGGGTTGGTGTAGGTCGAGGCGCCGGCCAGGCTGGGCCCGAAGGTGACGGTGACCGTCTGCCCGCCGGCGACGGCGGCGCGCACGGCCTCGCCGTCGGTCGCGGTGACCAGGATCCCGGGGACCTGGGCGACACCGGTGATGCCGGTCTCGAGCAGGTCGTCGTCGGCGACGATGAGGAAGCCCGCGGCACCGGCGGCGGCGGCGTTGGTGCCCTTGGCGACGGACCCGCAGGCGAAGCCGTCGGCCTCGATCAGCAGGACCCGCCCGGTGGCGTACCCGGCCGGGATCGGCGCACAGGCCGACTCGTTGCCCGCCGGGGGCAGCAGCAGGTCGCCGGTGACGTCGGGCTTGGTGGCCCCGGCGGCGTCCCGGTCGCTGTAGGCGATCGAACGCAGACCCGGCCGGACGCCGTCCACGACGCCGGTGGGCGCGGTGACCTGCCAGCCGTCGAAGACGCCGTAGCCGTCGTTGCTGGCGGCGACGCCGATGCCGCGCGGGGCGTTGCCCGGCGAGCCGCCGATGTCGTAGCTGTCCCCGGCGTTGCCGGCGGCGAGCACGGCCAGCATGCCCAGCTCCATGGCGCGGTCGATGGCCACGGAGTCGGCGTCGTCGGCCAGGCCGTAGTCCGAGCCGAGGGAGAGGTTGACGACGTCGAGGTGGTCGGAGGGGTCACCGTCGCCGTTGGGGTCCAGCGCCCACTCGATCGCCTGCATGGTGACGTCGGTCGAGCCGTCGCAGCCGAAGACCTTCAGCGCGTAGAGCTCGGCGCCGGGCGCCATGCCCGGGCCGATGCGCAGGTCCGCGGGGACGCCGCCGTCGTAGCCGGCGGTGTAGGTGGTGCCGTCGGCGTTGACGCCGTACCCGGCGGACGTGCCGGCGACGTGGGTGCCGTGGCCGTTGCAGTCCAGCGGGTTGAGGTCGGGCCGGGCCTCGGGCTGGTAGGTCGGGCTGGTCGGGTCGGCGTTGTAGCTGTCGCCGACGAAGTCGTAGCCGCCGACGACCTTGGCGTTGGGGTAGACCCCCGCCGGCGCCGGCTGCGCCTCGTAGGACTGCAGGGTCGTGAACTGGTCCACGCTCCCACTGCCGCCGAAGTCGCTGTGGGTGTAGTCGATGCCGGTGTCGATGACGCCGATCGAGACGCCCTCACCGGTGTTGCCGAGGTCCTGCCACGCCTGGACGGCCTGCACGACACCGGCGGCGCCGGTGTTGCTGACCTCCTTGGGCGTGATCGGGTGGACGGCGACGACGTCGGGCAGGGCGGCGAGCGCCTCGTAGTCCGCGGCGTCGGCGCGGACGGCGACCCCGGAGAGCACGGTGGTGGTCGTGTAGAGCACCTGGGCGGCGGGGACCGCGCCGGGCACCTCGGCGGCGACCCGGGACGCGGCGGCCTCGGCGGCCGGCTGCGCGGCGGCGGCGGCGGCACCGGCGGCGGCCTCGCCCGCGGGCAGCGTGTCGGTGAAGACCTCCGACGTGGACGGGGTGGCCGTCTCGACGAAGAACGACGCGGGGCCGCTGGCGGGGACGCCGGCGGGCCGGGAGCCGTCCCGGCGGGCGTCGAGCTGCTGCTGGACCTGCTGGAGCTGGTCGCCGGTGAGGGTGATCGGCTCCTGGCCGGCCCGCGCGGCGACGTCGGCCGGGGCGGCCAGCGACGTGCCGGCCCCCGCGGTCATCGTGAGGGCCGCCGCGATGGCGACGACCCCGCTCCGGGCGAGGACGCGGTCGCGTCCCTCCCGGGTGGTGCTTCTCGTCCTGGGAACCACGTGCACCCCTGTCAGCGGTGTTCTGGATCGGATCCGGCGGCGACTCCCCGTGTTCACCCGGTCGCCACCAGAGAGCACCTAGAGCGTGGTCGTGTGCATTGCTAAGGAGCAATGGGCCGAACGGCCCAGCGACGGCGTCCTGCGCTGTGCACACGGCTCAGCGGAACGACTCGTTCCTCCGATGTGCACGCAACCATCGGCAGACGGCCCGGGGACGTCGGCACTCGGCCCAACCGCCCGACGCCGGACGGCGGGGTGGACCAGCGTTCAACGACCCACCTGGCCGCCCGCTGGCAGTCCCCCGGCCGGGACCTGTGCAGACCGGGGAGGGCCGGACACGCCAGGAGGCGGCGCCGACCGTGTGGTCGACGCCGCCTCCCGGAGACGTGCGGTGCGCCCTTGCGGGCGCGGCGGATCAGATCGGGTCGAGGTCGGCCGCGCGGGCCTCACGGGCACCGATGCGACCGGCGATGTCGGCGAGCAGCTCACTGCTGACCTCGCTGTCGACGGTGACCGCCATCAGGGCGTCGCCGCCCTGCGTGGTGCGGCTGACCTGCGCCCCGGCGATGTTGACCCCGGCCTCGCCCAGCGCGGCACCCACCGTGCCCACGACGCCCGGACGGTCGGCGTAGGTGAAGAACAACAGGTGGCCCTTGGCTTCGAGGTCGATCTCGAAGCCGCCCACCTCGGTCAGCTTGGGCACCTGGTTCTTGCCGTAGAGCGTGCCGGAGACGGCCACCTCGGTGCCGTCGGCCATCGCCCCGCGGACCGAGATCAGGTTGCGGTAGTGCGGGCTCTCGACGTCCTGGCTCAGCGTGACGTCCAGACCACGGGCCTCGGCCAGCAGCGGGGCGTTGACGTAGCTGACCTGCTCCTCGACGACGTCGGTGAAGACCCCACGCAGCACGGCGAGCTGGACGACGGAGACGTCGAACTCGGCGATCTTGCCCAGCACCTCCACCGACACCGACTGGGCCAGCCCACCGGCGACGGCGGTGAAGACCCGGCCCAGCTTCTCGGCCAGCGGCAGCCCCGGGCGGACGTCCTGCGCGACGACCCCGCCGGCCTGGACGTTCACCGCGTCGGGCACGAAGTCGCCCTGCAGGGCCAGGCGGACGCTGCGGGCGACGGCGGTGCCGGCCTTGTCCTGGGCCTCGGTGGTGGAGGCGCCCAGGTGCGGGGTGACGACGACGTTGGGGAGGGCGAAGAGCGGGCTGTCCGTGCACGGCTCCTTGGCGTAGACGTCGATGCCCGCCGCGCCCACCTGACCCGACTGCAGCGCGTCGGCCAGGGCGGCCTCCTCGACCAGACCACCGCGGGCGGCGTTGACGATGATCACGCCGCGCTTGGTCATGGCCAGCTGCTCGGCCCCGATCATGCCCAGGGTCTCGGGGGTCTTGGGCAGGTGGATCGTGATGAAGTCCGACTCGCGGAGGAGGTCCTCCAGCGACACCAGCCGCACCCCGAGCTGGGCGGCGCGACCGGGCTGGATGTAGGGGTCGTAGGCGATGAGCGTGACGCCGAAGGCGGCCAGGCGCTGGGCGACCAGCACGCCGATGCGGCCCAGGCCGACGACGCCGACGGTCTTCTCGGTCACCTCCACACCGGTGAACTTCGACCGCTTCCAGGTGCCCTCGCGCAGCGAGGCGTCGGCGGCGGCGATGTGCCGGGCGGCCGCCAGCAGCAGCGCGACGGCGTGCTCGGCGGCACTGACGATGTTCGAGGTGGGGGCGTTGACGACCATGACCCCGCGCGCGGTGGCGGCCGGGACGTCGACGTTGTCCAGCCCGATGCCGGCCCGGGCGACCACCTTGAGGTGGGGGGCGGCGGCGAGTGCCTCGGCGTCGATCGTGGTGGCGCTGCGGACCATCACGGCCGCGGCGTCGGCGAGGGCGGGCAGCAGCGCGGCCCGGTCGGCGCCGTCGACGTGCCGGATCTCGAACTCCGAGCCGAGCACCTCCAGCGCACTGGGGGCGAGCTCCTCGGCGATCAGGACGACGGGCGCAGACGTGGTCACGGCTGGACAGCCTAGGACCGAGCAGGTCGGAGGCCCGTCCTGGGTGTCCCCGGCCCACCCGCACGGCACACCGGCACCACCCCGCAGGGGGTGCGCTTCGCTTGCCCGTCGCCGGTGGCCCAGCCATCCTGGGCGTTCACCGCCGGTGGCCGCAGCGGCTTCCCCGGCCCCGCGTGGAGGAGACCATGAGCGACGAGAAGGACGAGACGAGCCGGACGGAGACCTCCCCGTTCGACCGGGGGACGTCGTCCGGGCAGGGCTCGTGGGAGCGCGACGCCACGCGGGAGTCCGCCGCCCCCCAGTACGGCCAGCAGCAGTACGGGCAGCCGCAGTACGACTCCCCCTCCTCCGGGCAGCCGCAGTACGGGGCGCAGCAGTACGGCGGCCAGCAGTACGGGGCGCAGCAGCACGGCGGCCAGCAGTACGGGGCCCAGCAGTACGGCGACCAGCAGTACGGCGGCCAGCAGGGCTACGGCCAGCAGAGCCCCGGGCCGGAGCCATACGGCCAGCAGGGGTACGGGCAACAGGGGTACGGCCAGCAGGGGTACGGCCAGCAGGGGTACGGGCCGGTCGCCTACGGGCAGCCCTTCGGCGCCGGGCAGGCCGCGCCGGCCAAGCCCGGCGGGGTCATCACGGCCGCGGTCCTCGGGTTTGTGTTCGGTGCGCTGGGCGTGCTGGTGACCGGCCTGTTGCTGGTCGTGGGCTCGGTGGTCGTGGGCGCCGGGTCCGGCGTCGGCGCCGCCGAGCTCGACGACGTCGTCCCCGGCCTCGGCGGCGCGCTCGGTGCGATCGCCGGGTTCCTGATCATCGCCGGCCTGCTGGCCCTCGCCTGGACCGTGCTGGTCATCTGGGGGTCCGTCTGGGCGCTGAGCGGGCGCAGCCGGGTGCTGCTGATCGTCGCCGCCTCGGTGTCGGTCCTGGTGACCGGGATCGGCCTGATCGGCAACCTCGCCGACGCCACCTCGGCCGGTGACGTGGTGGTGTCGCTGCTGTTCTTCGGCGCCGCTGTCGCCATCGTCGTCCTGCTGTCGGTGGGCTCGGCGTCCCAGTACTTCGCGGCGCACCGCGCTCTGCGCGCCCGCTGACCCGCGCTCTGCGCGCCCGCTGACCCCCGCCTCCGGGCACCCACCACCCCACCACCGGGAGACCCAGACATGAGCACCCCCACCCCGCCCGACGGTCCGCGCGAGGACTGGCAGCAGCCCGGTCAGGGCGCCCAGCCCCCCTCCTACGGCTCCCAGCCGCCGGCGTACGGCTCCCAGCCACCGGCCTGGGGCCAGCCCGGTCCGGGCAACGCGCCCCTGACGCCCGGGGGGTACACCACCGGGGCCCGGCCGCCGCAGGTCACCTCGGCCTCGGTGATCGGCATCGTGATCGGCGGGCTGTCCGTGCTGCTCAACGTCGTCGGCCTGCTGGCGGCCAGCTCGGTGGGGGTGGAGATCTCCGGCTTCGGCATCGTGCTCACCGTCATCGGCATCGCGGTGTCGCTGGCTCTGCTGGTGGGCGGGATCCGCACGCTCAAGGGCGGCCGGCCCGAGCTGCTGCTCTACGGCGCCTTCGGGGTCATCGCCATCTGGGTGCTGACCCTGGCGCTGAACATCGTGCTGGGCAACGGCTTCACCGCCTCGGGCCTGCTGGGGCTCACCGGCGCCGGCGCCATCGTGTTCCTGGTGCGCCAGCCGCCGGCGCAGCAGTGGTTCGCCTCCCGCGGGACCCCGTGACCTCCCCCTCCGCACCCACCGGCGGGGTCGCCGGCCGTCGTCCCCCGCCGGCGGTGGTCGCGGCCGCGGCGCTCGCGGCCCTGCAGGCGCTGTTCTGCCTGTTGCCGGGCCTGTCCGGGCTCAGCTTCGGGATGGGCGGCAACCTGCCGGCGCTCGCCGTCGGGCTCGGTTACCTGGTGCTGTCCGCGGCGTCGGTGCTGGGCGCGGTGCAGGCGGTGCGTGGTCGCAGCGGCCGGGTGCTGACCGTCGTGGGCCTCGCGCTGGCCGTCGTGTGGGCGGTCAACCTGGTGCTGTCGCTGGTCCTGGGCATCGGTTTCGACGTGCTGTCGGTGCTGCTGCTGGTCCTCGCGGTCGGGGTGGTGCTGTGCATGCGCCGTCCCGAGGTGCAGGCCTGGGCCCCGCCGCGCGGCACCCCGGTCTGATCGCCCGGTCCGAGGACCCCCCTCCCCCACGAACGGCCGACGGCCGCCTCCCCACACGGGGAGGCGGCCGTCGTCGTCGGGCGGGGGTCAGCGCTGGGCGCTGCCGGTGTAGTCGTCGGACGCCGAGACCCAGGACATCAGGCCGCGCAGCTGGCGGCCGGTCTCCTCGATCGGGTGCGCCTCGGCGGCGGCCCGCTTGGCCGTGAAGTCCGGGGCGCCGGCGTCCTGGTCGGCGATGAACGCCGCGGCCCAGGTGCCGTCCTGGATGTCCTTGAGGACCTGGCCCATCGTCTCCTTGACGCGCGCGTCCACCACCCGGGGGCCGGAGGTGTAGTCGCCGTACTCGGCGGTGTCCGAGACCGACCAGCGCTGCTTGGCGATGCCGCCCTCGTACATCAGGTCGACGATCAGCTTGAGCTCGTGCAGGCACTCGAAGTAGGCGATCTCGGGCTGGTAGCCGGCCTCGGTGAGGGTCTCGAACCCGGCCTGCACCAGGGCGGACATGCCACCGCAGAGCACGGCCTGCTCGCCGAACAGGTCGGTCTCGGTCTCCTCGGCGAAGGTCGTCTTGATGACGCCGGCGCGGGCGCCGCCGATGGCCTTGGCGTAGGACAGCGCCAGGGCCTGGGCCGAGCCGGAGGCGTCCTGGTCGACGGCGATGAGGCAGGGCACGCCCTTGCCGTCGACGAACTCGCGGCGCACCAGGTGACCGGGGCCCTTGGGGGCGACCATGGCGACGTCGACGCCGGCCGGGGGCTTGATGTAGCCGAAGCGGATGTTGAAGCCGTGGCCGAAGAACAGCGCGTCGCCGTCCTGCAGGTTGGGCTCGATCGACTCGGCGTAGAGCTTCCGCTGCACGTGGTCGGGCGCCAGGACCATGATCAGGTCGGCCTCGGCGGCCGCCTCAGCGGGGGTCACGACGCGCAGGCCCTCGGCCTCGGCCTTGGCGCGGGACTTCGAGCCCTCGGGCAGGCCGACGCGGACGTCCACGCCGGAGTCGCGCAGCGACAGCGAGTGGGCGTGGCCCTGGCTGCCGTAGCCGATGACGGCGACGGTGCGCCCCTGGATGATCGACAGGTCGGCGTCGTCGTCGTAGAAGATCTCGGCGGCCATGCGGTGGGGCTCCTTCGGTAGGTGAGCGGGTGGAACGGCCCCCTCGCGGGGGCCTCGTGAGGGGCTGCGTGCGGGGCTGGGGTCTTCGGCTACGCGGAGCGCAAGGTACCGGCGCCGGACATGGACCGCGGACCGCGGCCCAGGGCGACGGTGCCCGACTGCGCCATCTCCTTGATCCCCATCGGGGCGAGGACGGCGAGCAGGGCCTGGAGCTTCTCGGGGGTGCCGGTGGCCTCGAGGGTCACGGTGTCGGTGTTGACGTCGATCACCCGGGCCCGGAAGAGCTCGGCGGTCTGCAGCACGGTGACCCGGTCGGCCAGCGGCGCCCGGACCTTGACCAGCAGCAGCTCGCGCTGGACCGAGGCACCGTCGAGCTCGACGATCTTGATGACCTCGATCAGCTTGTTCAGCTGCTTGGTGATCTGCTCCAGCGGCTGGGCCTCGACGTCGACGACGATCGTCATCCGGGACAGGTCGGGGTTCTCGGTCGGCCCGACGGCGAGGGACTCGATGTTGAACCCGCGGCGGCTGAACAGCGCCGAGACGCGGGCCAGCACACCGGACTTGTTCTCGACCAGGACGGAGAGGGTGTGGCGGGGCATGGGGTGGACCTCGTTCCTTCGTGCAGTGCCGGCCCCCTCTCAGGGGCCCGCGGCGAGCCTGCGAGTCGTGGGGGGAGAGAGGGTCCTACACCTGGTCGGCGCCGAAGACCGGACGGAGGTCCCGGGCGGCGAGGATGTCGTCGTTGCTGGCGCCGGCGGCGACCATCGGCCAGACCTGGGCGTCGGAGCCGACGATGAAGTCGATGACCACGGGGCGGTCGTTGATCGCCATGGCCTTCTCGATCGTGGCGTCGACGTCCTCGGCGGTCTCGCAGCGCAGGCCCACGCAACCCAGCGCCTCGGCCAGGGCGACGAAGTCCGGGATGCGCACCGAGCGCGGCGCGGTGGTGTCCCCGCCGCCCGAGCCGCGGTGCTGCAGCTTGGTGTTGGAGTAGCGGCCCTCGTAGAAGAGGGTCTGCCACTGCCGCACCATGCCCAGGTTGCCGTTGTTGATCACGGCGACCTTGACCGGGATGCCCTCGATCGCGCAGGTGGCCAGCTCCTGGTTGGTCATCTGGAAGCAGCCGTCGCCGTCGATCGCCCACACGGTGGCCTCGGGGCGACCGGCCTTGGCGCCCATGGCCGCGGGGACGGCGTAGCCCATGGTGCCCAGGCCGCCGCTGTTGAGCCAGGTGCCCGGCTTCTCGTACTTCACGAACTGGGCGGCCCACATCTGGTGCTGGCCGACGCCGGCGCAGTAGACGGCGTCGGGACCGGCGATCGCACCGAGGCGCTCGATGACGTACTGCGGGCTCAGCGCGCCGTCCTCGGGCAGGTCGTAGCCCAGCGGGTACGTCTCGCGCCAGCGGTCCAGCTGGACCCACCACTCGGCGAGGTCGGGGCGGCCCTGCTCGGCCTGCAGCGCGGTCAGCGCGGCGATCAGCTCGGTGATCGTCTCCTTCGCGTCGCCCACGATCGGCACGTCGGCCTTGCGGTTCTTGCCGATCTCGGCCGGGTCGATGTCGGCGTGCACGACGGTCGCGCCGGGGGCGAAGCTGGACAGCTGCCCGGTGACCCGGTCGTCGAAGCGGGCGCCCAGGGCGATGAGCACGTCGGCCTTCTGCAGCGCGGTCACCGCGGTGACCGTGCCGTGCATGCCGGGCATGCCCAGGTGCTGGGGGTGGCTGTCGGGGAACGCCCCGCGGGCCATCAGCGTGGTGACGACGGGGGCACCGGTCAGCTCGGCCAGCTGCGCCAGGACCTCGCTGGCGCCGGCCTTGAGCACGCCACCGCCGACGTAGAGCACCGGCCGGGAGGCCGCCTGGACGACCGAGGCGGCCTCGCGGACCTGCTTGCCGTGCGGGCGGGTGGTCGGCTTGTAGCCGGGCAGGTCGATCCGCGGCGGCCAGGAGAAGTCGGTGGTGGCCTGCAGGACGTCCTTGGGGACGTCGACCAGGACCGGGCCGGGCCGGCCGGTGGAGGCCAGGTGGAAGGCCTCGGCGATCCGCTGCGGGATCTCGGCGGCATCGCTGACCAGGAAGTTGTGCTTGGTGATCGGCATCGTGATGCCGCGGATGTCGGCCTCCTGGAAGGCGTCGGTCCCGATGAACCCGCTGGCGACCTGGCCGGTGATGGCGACCATCGGCACGGAGTCCATGTAGGCGTCGGCCAGCGGCGTCACCAGGTTGGTGGCGCCGGGGCCCGAGGTGGCGATGCAGACGCCGACCCGGCCGGTGGCCTGGGCGTACCCGGTGGCGGCGTGCCCGGCACCCTGCTCGTGGCGGACCAGCACGTGCCGGACGCTGGAGTCGAAGAGCGGGTCGTACAGCGGCAGGATCGCCCCGCCGGGGAGACCGAAGACCAGGTCGACGCCGACGGCCTCGAGCGAGCGGACCAGGCTCTGCGCCCCGGTGATCCCGGTGGCGGGCTGGTGCGCGGCCTCGGCGAGGGAGCGGTCGGTGGACTCCACACCGGCGACGGACTCGGCGGCGATGTGGGTGGGGGCGTCCTCACCAGCAGCGGCGGTGGCGGTGGCGGTGGTGCTCATCTGGTCGATCTCCCTGGGCGAGGGGGTGGGCGTGCGGCGCGGTGTGGTGTCCGTGGGGGTCCCTGGCGGTCCCCGGTCATGAAAAAACCCCTCGTGCCACGGGCACGGAGGGGCGAGCGCGTCGGTCGGTGGACCGGCGCGCTAGTCGATGAGTACGAGGAGGGTGGGGATCCCGGAACGCAGCACGACGACACTGTGCGCCTCGTACGGCACCGCCGTCAACCAGCCCGTCCCACTCCGTGGGACGGGACCGTCCGCACCGTGGGACGGTCGAGGACCGTCGGGTCGAAGGCGTCGATGACGCCGGGCAGGTCGGCGGCCTCCGTGGGGCGGGCCAGCAGGAAGCCCTGCACGAAACGGCAGCCCAGGTCGACCAGCGCGGCCAGCTCCCCCGGGGTCTCCACGCCCTCGGCCACGACGTCGATGGACAGCCGCCGGCCCAGCTCGATGACGCTCTGCACCACGGCTGCGCCGCGCTCGTCGGTCTCGATCCCGGCCAGGAACTCCCGGTCCATCTTCAGCACGTCCACCGGCAGCCGGGCCAGGTAGGCGAAGGAGGAGTAGCCCCGGCCGAAGTCGTCCAGGGAGACGACGCAACCCAGGTCGTGCAGGGTCTGCAGGTCGCTGCCCAGCCGGTCCTGCTCGCTCATCAGCACCGACTCGGTCACCTCCAGCATCAGCCGGTGCGCCGGCAGACCGGAGGCGGCGAGCGCGGCGGCCACGTCGGGCACCAGGCAGCCGGCCTGCAGGTGACGCACGCTGATGTTCACGCCCAGCTGCAGGTCCCGGCCCGCCGCCAGCCAGCCGGCCACCTCGGTGCAGGCCCGGCCCAGCACCCAACGCTGCAGCGGGACGATCAGGCCGTCGTCCTCGGCGAGTGGGACGAACTCGTCGGGTCCGACCTCACCGAGGTCGGGGTGGTCCCAGCGGACCAGTGCCTCCAGCCCCAGCACCCGTCGCTCCGCCAGGCCCACGACGGGCTGGTAGACCACCCGCAGCTGGTCCCCGGCCAGCGCCGCGGGCAGGTCGTGGGCCAGCCGGGTCCGCCGCGTGGTGGCCGCGTCGGCGGCGTCGCCGTGGCTGCGCACCCGGCCCTTGCCGGCCGCCTTGGCCGCCCGCAGGGCCAGGTCGGCCTGGCGCAGCGTGGTGGCGACGTCGTCCTGCGGGCGCAGCTCGGTGACCCCGATGCTGCCGGCGACGGCGAAGACCGGGCCGTCGTGCGCGCCGTCGGGCCCGGTCGCCTGGTGGTCGCGGTCCAGCCCGGCCACGACCCGACGGGCCAGCGCCGCGGCGTCCTCGAGCCCGGACCGCACCAGGACGGCGAACTCGTCGCCGCCCAGCCTGGCCACCAGGTCCGGCTCCCGGACCAGCTCGCGGAGCCGGTCGGCGACCTCGACCAGCAGCAGGTCGCCGGCCTCGTGGCCGGCGACGTCGTTGACGGCCTTGAAGCCGTCCAGGTCCAGCAGCAGCAGGCTGGCGACCTCGCCGTCCCCGGTGCGGGCCCGGGCGGCGGTGAGCGCGGCGGTCAGCCGGGCGCGGTTGGGCAGCCCGGTCAGGTAGTCGGTGAAGGCCATCCGCTCGAGCTCGCGCTCGGCGTCCCGGCGGGCGGTGACGTCGCGCAGGTGCAGCACCCTGCCCTGCCCGCCACCGGGCGTGGCCACCGCGGCACGGACGGCGGCGGCGTCGGCCGGGTGCACCACGTCGGTCAGCCGGCGGCCGGCCAGTTCGCGCGGGGTCCAGCCCAGCCGCGGGCGGACGCTCTCGGAGACCCAGCCCATCCGGCCGGCGTCGTCGAGGACGACGGTGACGTCGTCGGTGTCCAGGACCAGGGAGCGGAACCAGGACTCGGTGCGGGCCAGGCGCCGGGTCAGCCGGGCGCCGTCCACGGCCCAGAGCAGGCTGCGCGCCAGGGTCAGGACGAGCAGGAGCGAGGCGGCCACCGCCTCCAGCCCCGAGACCGGCCGCCCGACGGCGACCCCGCAGACCAGCAGGACGCCGACCCCGGAGGCGGCGCAGTAGCTGAACACGACGCCGGCCAGCGGCAGCTGGGTCTGCACCGAGGCCTCGGGGGTGCCGCTGTCGGCGGCCGCGGCGAGCAGCCCGGCGGCCAGCATCACCGACCAGGCCACCACCGTGACCAGGTCCAGCACCCGCAGCCCCAGGGCGACCGCGATCGCCCCGCTCACCGCGACGACGCCGAGCGCGAGCCAGGCGGTCATCAGCCAGGCGGCCGCGGCCCGGCGGCGCGCGGGCGCGGTGGCGAAGGTGAGCAGGCCGACGGCACACAGCAACGCCCCGACGGCCGGGTAGCCGACCGAGACGAGGGTGTCGACGTCGGCCACCGACCCGGCCAGCGCGTCGTGGACGACGACCTCGCCCAGCACCGCCACGGCCACCAGCACGACGGCAGCGTCCAGCCACACGCGGGAGTCCGCGGACCGGGGTCCACCGCCCTCGACCAGGCGGGCGCAGGCCAGCAGCGCGCAGGGGACGGCCAGCAGCAGCGGCAGGTCCTGCACCCCGGCGGAGGTGGTGTTCACCCCGACGCCCCGGACGGCGCTGAGGGTCTGACCCAGCGAGATGAGCGCGCAGGCGGCCGCGAACGCCGTCCAGGGGCGGCCGTCGGCGCCCCGGGCGCGGGCGCCGCGGACGAGGACGACGGCGGTCGCGCCGCTGAGGACGGCCAGCACGGCCGGACCGGTGCGCAGTCCGGTGCCGGCGCCCAGCAGGGCGTCCAGCCCGGACAGCAGCAGGGCGCCGGCGATGACGGTCAGCAGGCCGCGGGTCTCCCGGACGGTGCGTGCGGCCGGGTGCGCCCCGGGCCGGGAGCCGCCGTCGCGGCGGTCGCGCAGCGGGAGCGGGACCTCGGTGAGCACGGTCAGACCCGGCCGACCAGCCCGGGCCACAGCATCCCCGCCGTGCCGTCGACGAGGGCGACGAAGCGGGGCAGGGACAGCGGGCGGGACAGCAGGAAGCCCTGCGCGAAGCCGCAGCCCATGCTGCGCAGCACGGCCAGCTGGCTGGGCGTCTCCACGCCCTCGGCGACGACGTCGATGCCCAGGGCGCCACCGATGCCGATGACCGACTCGCACAGCGCGCGGGTCTGGGCGTCCTTGTCGATGCGGGCCAGGAAGGTGCGGTCCAGCTTGATGATGTCGACGGGCAGCCGGGTCAGGTGGGCCAGCGAGGAGTAGCCGGAGCCGAAGTCGTCCAGGGCGACGTGCACGCCCATCAGGCGCAGCGCCGCGAAGTCCGTCTCCACGTGCGGGCCGTCGGCGAGCACGGTGGACTCGGTGATCTCGATGACCAGCCGCTCGGGCTGCAGGCCGCTGGCCTTGAGCGCGTGCGAGACGTCGCCGACCAGCGTCCCGCTGGCCACGTGGACGGCCGAGACGTTGATGCCCAGCCGCAGCGGCTCCCCGTGCACCGGCAGCGCCGCGGCAGCCGTGGTCGCCTCGACCAGGACCCAGCGCTGCAGGTCCCCGATCAGCCCGGCGCGCTCGGCGATCGGGATGAACTCCTCGGGCTCGAGCTCCCCGAAGGACGGGTGCCGCCAGCGCAGCAGGGCCTCCACGCCGGTGACCCGCTGGTCCGACAGCGACACGATCGGCTGCCAGGCCAACGCCAGCTCACCGCGGGCGCGGGCCCCGACGAGGTCCCCGCGCAGGCGCTCCCGACGGTCCCGGGCAGCCCCCAGCGCAGGCTCGTAACGGCGCACGGTGCCCGGCCCGGCGGCGCGGGCGGCGAGCACGGCCAGCTCGGCGCGGTCGGTGACCACGCCCGCGGACAGCCCGGCGACGAGCGGGACCAGACCGACCGCCGCGGTCAGGTCGACCAGGCCGAGCTCGGTGGTGATCGGCTGCTCCACCACCGACAGGCAGCGGGCGGCGACCAGGTCGGGCTCGCCGTCGACACCGTGGGCCAGCACGGCGAAGAGCTCCGGGCCGACCCGGGCGACCTGGTCGTCGCCACGGACGGTGGCCCGCAGGCGTCGACCGACCTCGATGAGGGAGACGTCGACGACGTCACGGCCCACGTTCTCGCGGGCCTCGTTGAGGCCCTCGACCTCGAAGAGCAGCAGCGCGACGGCCGGGGTCTCCCCCGCCTCCGCGAGCTCGTCACCGAGCACGCGCAGGTGCGCGGCCCGGTTGGGCAGGCCGGTGACCGGGTCGGTGAAGGCCAGCGAGCGCAGCTCGTCCTCGGTGTCGGACCGCACGGTGACGTCGCGGCAGTGCAGCACCAGCGCGCGGACGTCGAGGTCGCGCCGCAGGTCGGTGACACCGGCCTCGAGCACCCGCCAGGTGCCGTCGGCGGCGGGCAGCCGGAAGCTGCGCAGACCGGAGAGCGTGCCCTCCTCGACGGCGGGTGCCTCCAGCCAGGCGCGGACGGCGTCGGCGTCCTGGGGGTGCACCGACTCGGTGACCGGCACGCCGACGAGCGGCCGGCCGGCCTCGAGCGCGGGGCCCTCGAGTGCCGGCGCGGCCCAGGTGACCACCAGGTCGGGGCCCAGCACCAGCACCGGGTCGCTGCTGGAGCGCACCAGCGACCGGAACCACGCCTCGCTGCGCTCCAGCCGGACGCCGACCCGCACCTCGTCACGGGCGGAGACGCCACGGTGCACGGCGGTGAGCAGCAGGCCCAGGGCCACCGCGACCAGGGCGGCCGGGGTGGGGGTGCCCACGAGCAGGGCGGAGCCCAGCAGCAGCACGGCGGCGACGGTCATCACCAGGTGCGGCAGCAGGTGACCGGCCAGGGTGAGGCCGGCGGTGAGCCGGTCCCCGCGGCCGTCGGTGCCGGTGCTGCCGGGGTCGCCGACCCCGGCCAGCGCCAGCAGCACCAGCCCGACGACGAAGACGGCGCGGGTGAGGAGACCGGGCACGCCGAAGGGGGTGGTGGACCCCAGGGCGGCGAGCGCGTCGGCCACCGTGACGCCGGTGAGCCCGGCGAGGGTGACGGCGCCGGTGGTGCGCCGCGCACCCCAGGTGGCGGTCAGCAGGGTGAGACCGGCCCCCAGCAGGACCGTGGCGGCCAGGCAGCTGGCCTCCAGGGCGACCCGGGAGGCGAGGGACAGCCCCGCGTCGCGGACCAGCGGCCCGACGACCAGCACCTGGGCGAGCACGAAGGAGGAGGTGCAGAACAGGGCGCTCTCGGTCAGCAGCCGGGCTCCGCCGGCCCGCAGGCGGGACCAGCCCAGCAGGCTGAGCACGCCGACGGCGGCGATGAGGTGGGCCGGGACCGAGGCCGCGGTCCGGGCCGGGTCGACGGGTGCGTCGGCACCGCCGAGCACGTCGGCGACGGCACTGACGGTGACGCCCAGCAGCAGACCACCGGCCACCAGCGTCCACCCGCGGCGGGAGGCGCAGGTACGCCGTCCCGAGACGAGCAGGACGCCGGCGACGGCGAGGGAGACGAGTCCGACGAACACGTCGGCAGCCACCCGCCGCTCCCCGGTCGGCAGCGCCAGCACGCCGGTCAGCAGCACGAGGCACACCAGCCCGAGGGCCGGTGTCACGCGCCGGGTCTGTTCCACACGCTCAGTGTCGGCAGGTCGACGGAGCGTGAACAGCCGTGGCTCGCCGGGAGTCACCCGTTCGGGCGGTCCCGGCGAGCACGCGGTGTGCTCGTGTGCTGGGCGGTGACTACCCGCAGATGGCGCCCTGGGCGGCGGAACCGACCAGCTTGGCGTACTTGGCGAGGACGCCGCGGGTGTAGCGGGGCGCCGGCGGGGCCCAGCCCTCCCGACGGGCGGCCAGCTCCTCGGCGTCCACGTGCAGGTCCAGGGTGCGGGCGGCGAGGTCCAGCACGATCCGGTCGCCGTCGCGCACGAACGCGATCGGGCCGCCGTCGGTGGCCTCGGGGGCGATGTGGCCCACGCACAGGCCCGTCGTCCCCCCGGAGAACCGGCCGTCGGTCAGCAGCAGGACGTCCTTGCCCAGCCCGGCGCCCTTGATGGCACCGGTGACGGCGAGCATCTCGCGCATGCCGGGGCCACCGCGCGGGCCCTCGTAGCGGATGACGACGACGTCGCCGGGCTTGAGCGTGCCCTCGGTGACGGCGAGCATCGCGCCGGCCTCGCCGTCGAAGACCCGGGCGGTGCCGTCGAAGACCTCGGCGTCGAAACCGGCGCTCTTGACGACCGCGCCGTCGGGCGACAGCGAGCCACGCAGCACGGTGAGGCCACCGGTCTTGTGGATCGGGTTGTCCATCGCGTGGATGATCGCGCCGTCGGGGTCCGGCGGGGCGATGTGCGCGAGGTTCTCCGCCATCGTCGCGCCGGTGACCGTCAGGCAGTCCCCGTGCAGCAGACCGGCGTCCAGCAGCGCCTTCATGACGACCGGCACGCCGCCGATGCGGTCGATGTCGCTCATCACGAACCGGCCGAAGGGCTTCACGTCGGCCAGGTGCGGGGTGCGGTCCCCGATCCGGTTGAAGTCGTCGAGGGTGAGGTCGACGTCGGCCTCGTGCGCGATGGCCAGCAGGTGCAGCACGGCGTTGGTGGAACCACCCAGGGCCATGACGACGGTGATGGCGTTCTCGAACGCCTCCTTGGTCATGATGTCCCGCGCGGTGATGCCCCGGCGGAGCAGCTCGACGACGGCCTTGCCCGACTCCACGGCGTAGCCGTCGCGGCGGCGGTCCGGGGCCGGCGGGGCAGCGCTGCCGGGCAGGCTCATGCCCAGCGCCTCGGCGGCGCTGGCCATCGTGTTGGCGGTGTACATGCCACCGCAGGCGCCCTCACCGGGACAGGTGGCCTTCTCGATCGCGGTGAGCTCCTCGCGGGTGATCTTCCCGGCGGCGCAGGCCCCGACGCCCTCGAAGACGTCGATGATCGTGAGGTCGCGGTCCCCGAGCTTGCCCGGCAAGGTCGCCCCGGCGTAGAGGAACACCGCGGCCAGGTCCAGCCGCGCGGCGGCCATGAGCATCCCGGGCAGCGACTTGTCGCAGCCGGCCAGCAGCACCGAGCCGTCCAGGCGCTCGGCGAACACGACGGTCTCGACGGAGTCGGCGATGACCTCGCGGGACACCAGCGAGGCGCGCATGCCCTCGTGACCCATCGAGATGCCGTCGGAGACCGAGATCGTGCCGAACTCCAGCGGGAAGCCACCGCCCTCGTGCACCCCGGTCTTCACGGCCTTGGCCAGCCGGTCCAGGCTCAGGTTGCACGGGGTGATCTCGTTCCAGGACGAGGCCACACCCACCTGGGGCTTGGCGAAGTCGTCGTCCCCCATGCCGACGGCGCGCAGCATGGCGCGGGCCGGGGCCTTGGCGTCGCCGTCGGTCACCTCGTGGGAACGGGGCTTGATCGAGCGGGTCGTGCCCGGGGTGGAGGTGCTGGTGCGCGGTTCGTCCACGGTCGTCACGACGCAGGATGCTATGCCCGTCCGGCGACGCCCCGGTCGGCGCGGCACCTCCCGGGCGTCGTCTGGGAGCATCGGGAGCCGTGGACACAGCTCGTGTGCGGATGAACCGGACGGCCCTGGTGCCCGTCGTGGTCCTGCTGGTCTGCGTGCTGCCGGTGGCCGCCGCCGCGTGGTGGGGCCTGCCGGTGCTGCTGGTCCCGGCCGCCGCGGCCGCCTGGGTTCTGCGCGTGGGCGTCGACGTCGGCCCGGCCGGGATCACCCCCCGCACCCTCTTCGCCGGCGACACCGTCCCGTGGGACGACGTCGCCGGCATCCGGGTCGGCGAGGACCAGGACCTCTGGGTGGTGCGCGCCTCGGGCACCGAGGTCCGGATCCCGGTGCTGCGGGCCCGCGACCTGCCCCGCCTGGCCGCCGTCTCCGACGGCCGGATCCCCGACCCGACCTGAGTCCCCCCGGCGCGGCTGCAGGGCCCCGCGGCGCGCGCAGCGTGTCGCGGGGGCAGCCGGGTCCTCTCAGTACTGGTCGACCACGTTGACCAGCGGCTGACCGGCCAGCACCCGGTCCAGCTGGTCGCGGACGGCGGCGGTGGCCCGCTCGGTGGTCTGCGGCACGGCGCCGGCGACGTGCGGGGTGAGCAGCAGCCCCGGCGCCTGCCACAGCGGGTGGCCCTCGGGCAGCGGCTCGGGCTCGGTGACGTCGAGGGCGGCCCGCAGCCGGCCGCTGGTGAGCTCGGCGAGCAGCGCGTCGGTGTCGACGACGACGCCGCGCGCGGCGTTGACCAGCAGGGCGCCGTCGGGCATGGCGGCCAGGAACGCGGCGTCGACGAGCCCGGTGGTCTCCGGGGTGACCGGGACGATGACGAACACGACGTCGGCGTCGGGCAGCAGCCCGGGCAGCTCGTCGGTGGAGCGCACGCCCTCGCGGGCGGTCCGCGCGACGTAGGTGAGGTCGACGTCGAACCCGGCGAGCATCGCGCCGATGGTCCGGCCGATGTCGCCGGCGCCGAGCACGAGCACCCGGGCGCCGACCATCGAGTGGTGGGTGCCGGGGCTCCAGCGGCCCGCGTCGGCCTCCCGGACGTACTCGGGGATGCCCCGCTGGGCGGCGAGCGCCGCGGTGACCGCCCACTCGGCGGTCGAGGGCGTGTGCGCACCGCGGGCGTTGCACAGGGTCACCCCCTCGGGCAGCCGGCCGACGAACTTCTCGGCCCCGGCGCTCATCAGCTGGACCAGGCGCAGGTGCGGCAGCCCGCCCAGGAAGCCCTCGGGGAGGGAGGTGAGGCCGCCGGGCACCCACACCTGGGCGAGCGCGGCGTCGCCGGTGGGCGCGCCGTCGGCGGGGTCGACCCGGTGCGCGTGGACGCGCGGGGAGAGCGCCTCCAGGGCGTCGGCCAGGGCGCGGGAGGGGACCAGCACGTGCAGGTCCTGGTCGTCGGGGAGGTCGAGGACGAGGCTGTCGGACACGGGTCCCGACGGTAGGGGGCCCTCGCGCGGACGGCGATCCGGGCCCCGCTGCTGCGTACCCTGGGCGGGGTGACCCGGGGGACGAGACGCACGCCGTGGCTGGTGGCCGCGACGGCGTCGGTCCTGCTGGTGGCCGGGTGCGGCGGTGGGTACAGCCCCAGCGGCCCGTTCGAGGCCGTCCCGGAGGGCCCCGGCCCCCAGGTCGGCCCGCCGACGCAGGGCACACCGGCCCCCGCCCCGGGCGACCCCTCCACCCCCGGCACCGACGACCCGGACGCCGGCGACCCGAACGTGGTGGCCACCGACCTCGCCGTCCCCACCGGGCTGGTGCTGCTGCCCGACGGCAGCGCGGTCGTGGGCGAGCGGGAGACCGGCCGGCTGCTGCAGGTGTTCCCGGACCGCTCGGCCCCGCGCGAGTTGATGACCGTGTCGGGCATCGACACCACCGGCGACGGCGGGCTGCTGGGCCTGGCCCTGTCGCCCACGTACGCCGAGGACGGCCTGCTCTACGCCTACCTGTCGACCGCGACCGACAACCGGGTGGTCCGCTTCCCGGTGGGCGGCACGCCCAACCCGGTGGTCACCGGCATCCCGCGCGGCGAGACGCGCAACGGCGGCGGTCTCCTCTTCGGCCTGGACGGCACGCTGTACGTCGGCACCGGGGACACCGGCTCGGCCGGGCTCGCGCAGGACCCGGCGTCGCTGGCCGGCAAGGTGCTGGCCTACGACGTGTTCGGTCAGCCGGTCGGCGCGAGCCCGGTCTTCAGCCAGGGCCTGTCGAACGTGACCTCGCTGTGCCAGGGCGGGGACGGCACGGTGTACGCCACCGACGACTCCCCCGGTGAGACCCCCGACGAGTTCGACGCCCTGGTGACCGGCGGCGACTACGGCGCCCCGGCCGCGCTGCCGGGCAGCCTGCCCGCGGTGCTGAGCGTGCCGGGTGCGGCTGCCGGGCTCGCCGGGTGCGCGGTGTCCGGCGACTTCGTCTACCTGGGCGCCCTCGACGGCCGCCGCGTCGTGCTGGCGACCCTGGGACCGGACGGCGCGCCCACCGAGGAGCCGACGGACTTCCTGGCCGACGAGTACGGCCGGCTGCGCAGCGTGCTCGTCGACGCCGAGGGCGCGCTGTGGGTCACCACGTCGAACACCGACGGGCTGGGCACGCCCGCCGAGGACGACGACAAGGTCCTCCGCGTGCAGCCCCCGGCCTCGGACGCCACCAGCCCGCTCTGAGGGCCCTGCCCGCGCCGGTGCGAGGAGCCCCTCGCACCGGCACGGCAGCGGGACGGTCAGCCGAGCACGCGCTCCTCGAGCATCCGCCGCACGGTGGCCGCATCGGCCTTGCCGCGGGTCTCCTTCATGACCGCACCCACGAGCGCGCCCAGGGCCGCGGTCTTGCCACCGCGGACCTTCTCCACGACGTCGGGAGCACCGGCGATGGCGGCGTCCACGGCCGCACCGAGCTCGTCGGAGTCGCCCATGACGGCCAGGCCGCGGCTGTCCACGACCTGCTGCGGGGAGCCCTCGCCGGCCAGCACACCGTCCAGGACCTGGCGGGCCAGCTGGTCGTTGACCGTGCCGGCGGCCACCAGCGCGGTCAGCTCGGCCACCTGGGCCGGGGTGACGGCGAGGTCGGTGAGCTCGGTGCCGGCGTCCTTGGCGCGCCGGGACAGCTCTCCCAGCCACCACTTGCGGGCATCGGCCGGGTCGGCCCCGGCGGCGACCGTGTCGGTGACCAGACCCAGGGCGCCGGCGTTGACCAGCCAGGCCATCTCGGTGTCGGAGATGCCCCACTCCTCGCGCAGCCGGGCCCGGCGGGCGGCCGGCAGCTCGGGCAGGTCGGCCTGCAGCTGGGCGACCCAGTCGGCGTCGGGGGCCATCGGCACCAGGTCGGGCTCGGGGAAGTACCGGTAGTCGGTGGCCTCCTCCTTGCTGCGCCCGGCCGAGGTGGAGCCGGTGTCCTCGTGGAAGTGCCGGGTCTCCTGCAGGATCCGCACGCCGTCGTCGAGCAGGGCGGCCTGGCGGCGCATCTCGTAGCGCACCGACCGCTCCACCGAGCGCAGCGAGTTGACGTTCTTGGTCTCGGTGCGGGTGCCCCACTCCAGTGACCCGGTCGGGGCCAGGGAGGTGTTCACGTCGCAGCGCAGGTTGCCCTGCTCCATCCGGACCTCGGAGACGCCCAGGGCGAGCAGGATCTCGCGCAGCTCGGCGACGTAGGCGCGGGCGACCTCGGGGGCCTTGGCGCCGACGCCGGGGACCGGCCGGGTGACGATCTCGACCAGCGGGATGCCGGCCCGGTTGAAGTCGACCAGCGAGTGGTCGGCCCCGTGGATGCGACCGGTGGCGCCACCGACGTGCAGGTTCTTGCCGGTGTCCTCCTCCAGGTGCACCCGCTCGATCTCCACCCGGTAGGTCTCGCCGTCGACCTCGACGTCCAGGTGCCCGGCCGTGCACAGCGGCTCGTCGTACTGGCTGGTCTGGAAGCCCTTGGGGATGTCGGGGTAGAAGTAGTTCTTCCGGGCGAAGCGGCACCAGGTGGCGATCCGACAGCCCAGCGCCAGGCCGATGCGGATGGTCGCCTCGATGGCGGCCGCGTTGGCCACCGGCAGCGCGCCGGGCAGGGCCAGGCACACCGGGCAGGTGTGCGTGTTGGGCTCGGCACCGAAGGTGGTGGCGCAGCCGCAGAACATCTTCGAGGCGGTGCCCAGCTCGACGTGGGTCTCCAGGCCGAAGACGGGCTCGTACCGGGCGACGACGTCGTCGAACTCGAGCAGACGGTCGGTGCTCACTGCTTCCCCTGCTTCCTGGCTGCTTCTCGGGTCTCGGCGCGCCCGGTGACCACGGCACCGACGGCGGTCAGGACCCCGAGGACGATGAAGACGGCGAAGACGGGCCGGCCGCTGAGGGCCCAGCCCAGGATGCCGGCGAGGACGACGAACGCGGTCAGTCCCCAGGCGGCCTTGAGGGCGGTGCTCATCGCGCTGCCCCCAGCTGGCTGAGGAACGTGCCGCCCCGGGCGGCGTCCCCGGCTGCCTCCAGCGCGGCGGCGACCCGGTAGCAGCGGTCGTCGGCCAGCGCCGGGGCCATGACCTGCAGGCCCACCGGCAGACCCTCGGACAGCCCGACGGGCACCGAGATCGCCGGGGTGCCGGCCAGGCTGGCCGGCAGGGTGCACAGGTCGGCGGCGTACATCGCCAGCGGGTCGTCGACCCGCTGGCCGATGGGGAACGCCACGATCGGCGACGTCGGGCTCACCAGGACGTCGACCCCCTCGAACGCGGCGACGAAGTCCCGGCTGATCAGGGTGCGGACCTTCTGCGCCTGCCCGTAGTAGGCCTCGTAGTAGCCCGAGGACAGCGCGTAGGTGCCCAGGATGATGCGGCGCTTGACCTCGGGGCCGAAGCCCTGCTCCCGGGTGAGGGCCATGACCTCGTCGAGGTCCCGGCTGCCGTCGTCGCCGACCCGCAGGCCGTAGCGGACGCCGTCGAAGCGGGACAGGTTGGAGGAGGCCTCGCTCGGCGCGATCAGGTAGTAGGCGGCCAGCGCCAGGTCGAAGCTGGGGCAGGAGACCTCGCGGACCTCCGCGCCCAGCGCCCGCAGCTGGTCCACCCCGGCCTCGAACGCGGCGAGGACGCCGGGCTCGTAGCCGTCGGTGTGGCCCTCCCCGCCCAGCTCGCGGACGACGCCGACGGTGACCCCGGACAGGTCACCGGTCGCACCCTGCTGGGCGGCGGCGACGAAGGGGGCGGCCGGGGCGTCGATGCTGGTGGAGTCCCGCGGGTCGTGGCCGCCGATGACCTCGTGCATGAGGGCGGCGTCGGCGACGGTGCGGGCCATCGGGCCGGCCTGGTCCAGGCTGGAGGAGAACGCGATCAGCCCGTACCGGGACACCGAGCCGTAGGTGGGCTTGTGCCCGACCAGGCCGGTGACGGCGGCGGGCTGGCGGATCGAGCCACCGGTGTCGGTGCCGATCGACCACGGCGCCAGGTGCCCGGCGACCGCGGCCGAGGACCCGCCCGAGGAGCCGCCGGGGATCCGGTCGTGGTCCCACGGGTTGCGGGTGGGGCCGTACGCGGAGTTCTCGGTGGAGGACCCCATGGCGAACTCGTCCATGTTGGTCTTGCCCAGCAGCACGGTGCCGGCGGCCTTGAGGCGCGCGGCCACGGTGGCGTCGTAGGGCGGGACCCAGCCCTGGAGGATCTTCGACCCGCTGGTGGTCGGCACCCCGTGGGTGACCACGACGTCCTTGAGCGCGACCGGGACGCCGGCCAGACGGCCCAGCTCCTCCCCGGCGGCGCGGCGGCGGTCGACGTCGCCGGCGGTCGCGAGCGCGGCCTCGCCGTCGACGTGCAGGTAGGAGTTCAGCGCCCCGTCGGTGGCGGCGATGGCGTCCAGGTGGGCCTGGGTGACCTCGACGGCGCTGGCGCTGCCCTCGGCCAGGGCGGCCTGCAGCGCGGTGACGTCGAGGTGGGTGAGGTCGGTGCTCATGCTTCTTCCTGCAGGATGCGCGGGACCCGGAAGCGGTCGTCCTCGGCGGCCGGGGCGCCGGCGAGCGCCTGCTCGCGGGTCAGGCTCGGGGTGACGACGTCGGGCCGGTACACGTTGGTCAGCGGCACGGCGTGCGTGGTCGGCGGGACGTCGGCGGTCGGCGCGTCCTGCACCCGGGCGACGGCGCCGAGCACGACGCCGAGCTGACCGGCGAAGAGGTCCAGCTCCTCGTCGGTGACGGCGAGGCGGGACAGCCGCGCGAGGTGCGCGACGTCGTCTCGGGAGAGGCTGGTGCTGCTGTCCGTGCTCATGCGCTGGCGGGACCCCACTGTCGGTCTGCTCGGTGCTCTGACGGCGGGAGCCGGTACCGGCCCCCAGCCAGGTCACTCTACGTGGGGCGGGACACCGGCCCCGGTCCGCGAGCCGGGTTGGCCTCCGGGGGGCCTGATGGGGCAGGCTGGCCGCACCCACGATCGACGCAGATCGGCCGCCACCCCACCGTCCCGCGGAGGTCGACGTGTCCTACCTCCTGCGCCTGGTCGTGCCCGACCGGCCCGGCATCCTCGGCGCCGTCGCGACGGCGCTGGGCCTGGCCGGCATCGACATCGTCTCGGTGACGGTGCTGGAGCGCGGTGGCGGCGTCGCGGTCGACGACATCGTGGTGGAGCTGCCCACCGACCGGGTGGCCGACAGCCTGATCACCGCCGTGATGACCGTGGAGGGCGTGCAGGTCGAGTCCCTGCGGCCCTTCGCCGGCGCGCTGGACACCCACCGCGAGCTGGAGCTGCTGGAGTCCCTGGCCCGCGCCGGGGAGGGCACCTCCAAGCTGCTGGCCGCCGAGCTCCCCCGGGTGCTGCACGGCGGGTGGGCCGCGGTGCTCACCGGCACGCCCGACGCCGTCACCGTGCTGGCCGCCTCCGACGCGGCTCCCGTGCTGGAGGGCCTCCGGCTGCCCTGGCTGCCGCTGCACGCCCCGGTCCTGCTGCCCAGCGACGCCGACTGGGTCCCCGTCCGCTGGCGGGAGATGGCCATCGAGATGATGGCAGCCCCGTTCGACGGCGGCGGCACCGCGGTGCTGCTGGGCCGCTCGGGCGGGCCGGTCTTCCGCCGCTCGGAGCTGCTGCGACTGGCCCACCTGACCGGCATCGCCGCGACGGTGGCCCAGCTGCCGGAGGCCTGAGGCCCGGCCCCGTCCGCACCAGGACGGGGACGGGGCCGGGCGTCGTCCGGTCACTCCTGGGCCGGGGCCTCCACGGTCTCGGGATCTGCGGCCGAGGCCTCTGCGGCCGCGGTGTCCTCGACGGCGGCGGCCACGACCGCGCTGTCCTCGACCGTGCTGTCCTCGACCGCGGTGGCCTCGACCGCGACCTTCTTCTTCCGGGGGGCGCGCTTCTTCGGGGCGGGGGCCTCGCCGCCGGCCGCGGGGGCGGGCTCGGGCTCGCTGCCGTCGCCGACGGTGGCCACGGCACGGGCAGCCTCGGGACCCTGCTCGAGCAGCACGGTGAAGCCGTCGTCGTCGAGGACCGGCGCCTTGACCGCGACGGCCTTGTCGTACTTGCTGCCCGGGTCCGCGCCCACGACGACGAAGCCGGTCTTCTTGGACACCGAGCCGGTGACCTTGCCGCCGCGCTCCTGGATCGCCGCGATGGCCTGGTCCCGGCTGTGGTCGCGCAGCGAACCGGTGACCACGACGGTGACCCCGGTCAGCGGGCCTGGGCCGGCGTCGGAGGCCTCGTCCTCCATCCGGACGCCGTCCCGGCGCCACTTGTCCACGACCCCGCGGTGCCAGTCGACGGCGAACCAGTCCCGCACGGCGGTGGCGATGGTCGGGCCGACGCCGTCGGCGGCGGCGAGCTCCTCCTCCGACGCTGCCTCCAGGCGGTCCATCGAGCGGAACTCGCGGGCCAGCGCCTGGGCGGCGGTGGGGCCGACGTGCCGGATGGACAGCCCGACCAGCACCCGCCACAGCGGGACGTCCTTGCGGGTCTGCAGGTTGGTCAGCAGCCGGGCACCGTTGGCCGACAGCGTGCCGTCCTTCTTGGTGAAGAACGGGGCGCGCTGCAGCTTCTCGGCGTCCAGGGAGAACACGTCGCCCTCGTCCTCGAGGAGCTGGCTGTCCAGCAGCGCGATCGAGGCCTCGTAGCCCAGCACCTCGATGTCGAAGGCACCCCGGCCGGCGACGTGGAAGACCCGCTCCCGCAGCTGCGCCGGGCAGGACCGGGCGTTGGGGCAGCGGATGTCGGCGTCGCCCTCCTTCTCGTGCCGCAGCTGCGTGCCGCACTCGGGGCAGTGCGTGGGCATGACGAACTCCCTCTCGTCACCGGTCCGCACGTCGACGACCGGCCCGAGGATCTCGGGGATGACGTCACCGGCCTTGCGGATGACCACGGTGTCGCCGATCCGGACGCCCTTGCGCGCGACCTCGCTGGCGTTGTGCAGCGTGGCCAGCTGCACGGTGGAGCCGGCCACCTTGACCGGCTCCATGTAGCCGAAGGGGGTGACCCGGCCGGTGCGCCCGACGTTGACCCGGATGTCCAGCAGCTTCGTCGTCGCCTCCTCGGGCGGGTACTTGAAGGCGATGGCCCAGCGCGGGGCGCGACTGGTGGACCCCAACCGGCGCTGCAGCGCGACCTGGTCGATCTTGACCACGACGCCGTCGATCTCGTGCTCGACGGAGTGCCGCTGCTCCCGGTAGCGCTCGATGTAGGCCCAGACGGCCTCCAGGTCGGGCACCACCTCGTACCGGCTGCTGGTGGGCAGGCCGAGCGCGGCCAGCTTCTCGTAGGCCTCCGACTGGCGCTCCAGGTCGAAGCCGGTGCGCGCGCCGATGCCGTGCACCAGCAGCCGGAGCGGGCGGGTCGCGGTCACCCGGGGGTCCTTCTGGCGCAGCGAGCCGGCGGCGGCGTTGCGCGGGTTGGCGAAGGGCGGCCTGCCGGCCTCGACCTGGGCGGCGTTGACCTCGTCGAAGGCGGCGACCGGGAAGTAGACCTCGCCGCGCACCTCGACCAGCTCGGGGACGTCGTCGCCGCTGAGCTGCTGGGGGACGTCGTCCATGGTGGCGACGTTCGCCGTCACGTCCTCGCCCGTGGTGCCGTCGCCCCGGGTGGCGGCCCGGACGAGCCGGCCGCGCTCGTAGACCAGGTCGATGGCCAGCCCGTCGATCTTGAGCTCGCAGAGGTAGCCGGCACCCGCGGCGCCGTCCCGGTCGGCGCGCGCGGCCCAGGCGGACAGCTCGTCGGAGCTGAACGCGTTGTCCAGGCTCTGCATCCGCTCCAGGTGGGTGACCGGGGAGAAGGTGGCGCCGAAGCCGCCGTTGACCTTCTGGCTCGGGGACTCCGGGGTGACCAGCGCGGGGTGCTCGGCCTCCAGCGCCTTGAGCTCGCCCATCAGCTCGTCGTACTGGCCGTCGCTGACGACGGGGGTGTCCTTGACGTAGTAGGCGAAGGCGAGGCGGTCGAGCTCCTCGGACAGCTCGCGGTGCCGGCTGCGTGCGACCTCGGGCACCTCGGTGACGTCGGCCTGCTCGGGCGCGGCCGTCGTCCCCGGCAGGTTCTCGGGGGTGCTGTCGGGGGTGTCGGCGGGGTCCGCCACGGCCTCGGTGCTCACGACCGGAGACGGTAGCCGGGGGCACCGACAGGGACCCCCGGCGACCGGTCACTCCGGCAGCAGGTACCGCGCCGCCTCGCGGACGTGCGCCATCGCGGCCCGGGCGTAGGCCGGGCTGGCACCGGCCAGCCCGCAGCTCGGCGTGAGGGTCACCGCGGTGTGCAGGTCCTCGGCGGGGAAACCGAGCTCGTTCCACCAGGCCCGCAACCGGCTCGCCGTCGCCCTGGGGGCGGGCAGCGTGGTGTCGGTGCCGGGGACGACGCCCAGCACCAGGTGGGTGCCCGCGTCGACCGCCGTCCCGATCGCGTCGAGGTCCTGCACGAGGGAGTGGTCGAGGGAGACCGCGTCGGCGCCCGCGGCACGCAGCAGGGCGATGGGTGCGCGCGGGGCGCAGCAGTGCACGACGGTGGGGACGCCGAGGGTGGCCAGGAACGCGCCCAGCTCCTCCTGGACCACGGTCGCCTCGACCGCGGCCAGCTTGCCGAAGCCGCTGACGGTCGGCAGGCCACCCATCAGGACCGCGGGCAGCGAGGGCTCGTCCAGCTGGAGGACGACCTGCGCGCCGGGCACCCGGGCGGACACGGCCTCGACGTGGGCGCGCAGCCCCTCGGCGAGGGACTGGGCGATGTCGTGGCGCGCCCCGGGGTCGGTGACGGCGCGGTCGCCGCGGGTGCGCTCGAGACCGGCGGCCAGCGTCCACGGGCCGGCGGACTGCAGCTTGAAGGGGCCGGTCCAGTCCGCGGCGACGTCGTGCAGGGCGTCCAGGTCGCGGGCCAGGAACTCCGTGGCCCGCTGCAGGTCCCGGCCCGGGCGCGGGACGAGCCGCCAGCCGGCCGGGGTCAGGTCGACGAACACGTCCACGAGGAGCGCCGCGGTGCGCCCGGTCATGTCCGAGCCGGGCCCACGGGCCGGCAGCTCGGGCAGGTGCGCGAAGCCCGGCAGCTCCCCCACGACCAGCCGGAGGGCCTCGGCGGGGTCGGTGCCGGGCAGGGACCCGACGCCGGAGGCCGGCCCCCACACGGTGGTGGGGACCGGCCTCGGGTCGTCGGTGCGGTTCTCGGTGGTGCGGTTCTCGGTGGTGCCGTTCTCCGGGGTGCTGTTACTCGGCGATGCCACGCTGGCGACGGTAGCCCGCCGCGGTCGCCACCCCACCGGTCAGCAGCAGCAGACCGGCGACGCCCAGCATCTGCCCGGTGGCGGTACCCGTGTTGGCCAGCTGGCCGGTCGGGATGCCGTTGCCGGGGTTCGCGATCGGCTGGGTGCCCGGGGTGGGCGCCGGGGCCGGAGCCGGTGCCGGTGCCGGTGCCGGGGCTGCAGCCGGGCAGGGGTAGCCGGCAGCGGCGGCGCCGGTGGTCCCGGTCGGGCCGGTGGCCACCGCGTTGCCGCCGTTCTCACCGCTGCCGCTGCCGCCACCGGCCGGCGGCGTCGCCGGGGCCGCGGGGCGGGCGTCCGTCACCGGCGTGCCGTGCCCGATGGCCGGGGCGGTGTACGGGTCGACACGGGTGAAGAAGGCGATGGCGGTCTCCACGTCGACCGGGCCGGTCACCTGCGCCGTCCCGTTGCGGAAGGCGGTGAAGCTGTCGCCACCGCCGGCCAGGAACGAGTTGGCCACGACGCGGTAGGTGGTGCCGGGCACGACCACCTGCGGGTCGACGGCCGGGGTGCTCGGGTCGTCGATCCGGATGGACGCCGGGTCGACCCGGTCGTAGGCGGGCCGGGCCAGGTCGTAGGAGTAGGAGAACCCCTCCGACGTGCCCAGGTACAGCTGGGAGGTGCGGCCCGCGGTGTTGAACTGCTGCTCCAGCAGCAACCGGATGTCGGCACCGGTCAGCGTGATGGCGTTGGCGTAGTTGCCGAAGGGCTGGACGGCGAACGCCTCGGCGTAGGTGATCGGGCCGGCGTCGATGTTGGCCCGCAGACCGCCGGGGTTCATGAACGCCACGGCGGGGAGGCCACCGCCGAAGGTGGCCGCGGGGTCCCCGTAGGCCACCTGGTCGGCCTGCAGTGCGGTGAGCTGCGCCTGGGCGACGGTGTTGCCCAGGGTGGACTCGGCACCCCTGTTCTCGGTGCCGGCCGTGTTGGTGGCACGCGCCAGCGGGGTCGTCGTGTTGCCGACGGTCCGGCTGCCGACCGCGGTCGCCTGGGTGGTCCAGTAGGACACGATCGCGGCGGTCCCGGCGTCCGGCGTGCGGGCTGCCCGGTCGGTCGGCACGTTGGTCACCGAGTAGGTGCCGCAGAGCCGGTCGACGTCGCCGGTCTCGCCGTCGATGACGAACCGGACGTCGCCGACGAGGCGGCCGTAGTAGCCGGACTGGGCGACCAGCCGGGGCTGCCCGGCCGGGTCGGTGAGGTAGCAGCTGTAGTTCTGGTGCGTGTGGGCGGACAGGACCACGTCGACGGCGGGCACGGTGCGCTCGTTGATGTCGACGATGGAGCCCGACAGCTGACCGCAGCCGTTGACGTCGGTCGGGGTGGAGGGCGTGCCGCCCTCGTGCACGACGGCGACGATCGCCTCGATGCCCTGGGCGCGCAGCTCGGGGACGTACCGGTTGATCGCGTCGGCCTCGTCGACGAACTCCACGTCGGCGATGCCGGTCGGCGCGACGATCCCGGCGGTGGTCTCGGTGACCACCCCGATGAACCCGATGCGCTGCCCGTCGACCTCACGGACGGCGTAGGGCGGGAGCATGGGGGTGTCGGTCCCGGCCATGACGACGTTGGCCGCCAGGTAGGGGAAGTCGGTGCCCCCGAAGGGCGCCCCGGTGCTGTCGGGGAAACAGCCGTCCACGCCGGCGGTGACACCCTGGCAGGCAGTCTGGTCGTCGGAGAACGTGCGGTCGGTCGGACCGGAGAGCCGACGCAACTCGTCGGTGCCGCGGTCGAACTCGTGGTTGCCGACGACGGAGAGGTCCATCTCCATGTCGTTGAGCACCTCGATCGTGGACTCGTCACGGAAGCCCGCCGAGTCGAACGGCGAGGCACCCACGAGGTCGCCGAGGCCGATGAGCAGCGAGTTGTCGGCGACGCCCCCGCCGGCGACGAAGGCGTCCCGGGTGGCGGTGACGGTGCTGGCCACGTTCGCGGCCCCACCGACGGTCGCGGTGCCCAGGGTCGCGTCGGCGCTGGTGGTGTTGCTGATCCGACCGTGGAAGTCGTTGACCGTGAGGAGCTGGACCGGCACGTCCGGCGCCGGTGCGGCGGCGGGCGCGGCCTGCGCCACGGACGGGATGCCGACGACCGCGGCCGAGGCGACCATGGTCATGGCGAGAGTGAGGCGCGTTCTGCGCAAGGGTCCTCCGAGGTGTGGGCCCGTCCCGGTGACTCCCCGAAGTCGACCGATCACTGAGCTTGTCTACGTAGCGAGGCGAACGAACGCCTCGCAGCAAGCTAGCCCGACCCCGTGACGAAACCAAGGGCCCGCTGTGAACCGACGTCGAGCGTTCACCGTCCGGAAACTCGTCCGGCGAGACCGCTGTAGGCGCGCACCCGGCCCCGACCGCGCGCCCCAGCGGGGTCGGCGCGACGGTGAGCAGCTCGGACGCGCATCCACGCAGACGGTGCGCGCGCGGACCGGGCTCGGCCGGAGGTGGGCGGCATGGGCGCGCCGTGGAGGAACGAGTGCGCGCCGGTGCGCGCGGCCGGGGCCCAGCGGGACGGCGACCTGGAGCGGGCAGAGACCCGCAGCTGGCACAGACCCGCAGCTGACGAGCACCCGCCGCTGACGGGCACCCGGAGCTGACGAGGACCTGTGACCGGCGGCGGCCCCGGGGGTCTAACCGGCGACGGCGCGGCTGCCGGCCAGCGACACGGCGGCCTGGCCCAGCACGCGGTCCCCGCGCTCGGCGTCGGGGGCGTACAGCACGGCCGACTGTCCCGGGGCGACCCCGCGCTGCTGGTCGTGCAGCTCGATGCGCAGCCCGGCCGCCCCCTCGCGCGCCGACACGGTGCACGGCACCGACGCCCCGTGCGCCCGCAGCTGCACCACGGCGGGGAACGGCAGCTCTGGCACCGGTCCGGTCCAGGACGGCGTCCCGGTCAGCACCTCGTCGACGCCGGCCTGGTCGGCGGTCCCGATCGTCACCGTGCGGGAGACCGGCTCGATGCCCAGCACGTAGCGCGGCCGCTGGTCCCCCACCGTGACGCCCAGGCCCTTGCGCTGGCCGATCGTGAAGCCGTGGGTCCCCTGGTGCTCCCCCACCGTCGCGCCGGTCGCCGCGTCGACCACCGGTCCCGGTGCTGCGCCGAGCCGGCGGTCCAGGAAGCCGCGGGTGTCCCCGTCGGGGATGAAGCAGATGTCGTGGCTGTCGGGCTTGGTCGCGACCGCGTAGCCGCGCTCGGCGGCGATCTCCCGCACCCGCTCCTTGGTCATCTCCCCCAGCGGGAACAGGGCGCCGGCCAGCTGCCGCCGGGTGAGCACCCCGAGGACGTAGCTCTGGTCCTTGGCGGCGTCGACCGAGCGGCGCAGCTCGCCGTCGACGAGCCGGGCGTGGTGCCCGGTGACGACGGCGTCGAAGCCCAGCGCCTGCGCCCGGTCGAGGACCGCGGCGAACTTGATCTTCTCGTTGCAGCGCAGGCACGGGTTCGGCGTCCGGCCGGCGGCGTACTCGGCGACGAAGTCGTCGACGACGTCCTCGGCGAACCGGTCGGCCATGTCCCACACGTAGAACGGGATGCCCAGCTCGTCGGCGACCCGGCGGGCGTCGTCGGCGTCCTCGACGCTGCAGCACCCGCGCGAGCCGCTGCGCAGCTGCTGCCGGTGCTGGGACAGCGCCAGGTGCACGCCGGTCACGTCGTGCCCGGCCTCGACGGCGAGCGCCGCGGCGACGGCGGAGTCAACGCCGCCGCTCATGGCCGCGATGAGCCTCACGCCGACCGCCGTCCCAGGCCCGCCCGCCGGGCCCGCTCGACGACGGGCCCGACCACGTCGAGGACGGCGTCCACGTCGGCCTCGGTGGAGGTGTGGCCCAGGCTGAACCGCAGCGAGCTGCGGGCCCGGTCGGGCTCGGCGCCGGTGGCCAGCAGCACGTGGCTGGGCCGGGCGACCCCGGCCGAGCAGGCCGAGCCGGTCGAGCACTCGATGCCCTTGGCGTCCAGCAGCATCAGCAGCGCGTCGCCCTCGGCACCGGGGAAGGACAGGTGCGCGTTGCCCGGCAGCCGCCCCGGTCCCCCGGCGACGACGGCGTCCAGGGCGGGGCCGTTGAGCTGCACGTCGGGCACCCGGGCCACGACGCCGGCCACCAGCCGGTCGCGCAGCGCGGCGACCCGGGCGGTCCGCTCGACCCGGTCGGCGACGGCGCGCGTGGTCGCCACGGCGAGGCCGACGATGGCGGCGACGTCCAGGGTGCCCGAGCGCACGTCGCGCTCCTGGCCGCCGCCGTGCAGCAGCGGGGTGCACTCGGCGTCCCGGCGCAGCACCAGCAGCCCGGCACCCATCGGGCCGCCCAGCTTGTGGCCGGTCATGGTGAGGGCGTCCACGCCGCTGGCGGCGAAGTCCACCGGCACCTGACCGACCGCCTGCACCGCGTCGGTGTGCAGCGGCACCCCGACCGCGTGGGCGACGACCGCCAGCGACGCGAGGTCACTGACCGCGCCGATCTCGTTGTTGGCCCACATGACGCTGGCCACCGCGACGTCGGTGCCGTCGCCGAGGGCCTCGGCGAGCGCCTGCGTGGTGACCTCGCCGGTGGGTGAGACGTCGAGCCAGGTGACCTCGGCGCCGTCGTGCTCGACCAGCCACTCGACGCTGTCCAGGACGGCGTGGTGCTCGGCGGGGCTGACGACGATGCGGGTACGGCGCGGGTCGGCGTCCCGGCGGGCCCAGAAGAGGCCCTTGACGGCGAGGTTGTCGCTCTCGGTGCCCCCGCCGGTGAACAGCACCTCCGACGGCCGGGCCCCGAGGGCCTCGGCGAGCCGCTCGCGGGACTGCTCGGCGGTCCGGCGGGCGCCCCGGCCGCTGGCGTGCAGCGAGGAGGCGTTGCCGACCCGGGCCAGCTGCTCGGTCATCGCGGCGACGGCCTCGGGGATCATCGGCGTGGTGGCCGCGTGGTCGAGGTACGTCATGACGTCGCCAGGGTAGTCGCGCGCGGGGAGGACACCGTCGGGGCCGCGGCCCGACCGGCGATGAGCGACCCGAGCAGCGCCAGGGCACTGAAGACGGCGATGGCGATCAGCAGCGCCGTGGTGAGCGACAGCACCCCGACGGCCGCTGCGGCGACGAGCACACCGCCGAGGCCCACGCACAGCGCGGAGCCGACGACGTCGGAGATCTGCAGGGACGCCGAGTCGGCTCCGCGGCGGTGCTCGGGCGACTGCTCGAGCAGCAGCACGCTGAGGCTGGGCATGCCCAGGCCCATCCCGAGGCCGGCCACCGCCCAGCTGAGGTAGGCGGTCCAGCCGCCGGTCCCGGGCAGCGCGGCGAACGCGGTGCCGGCGAGCCCGACCGCCAGCAGCACGAACCCGGCCTGCAGCAGTCGCACCCGGGACAGGTCGGGACGACGTCCGGACAGGGCCGAGGCCAGCGACCAGCCGATCGCTCCGGTGGTCAGCGGGATGCCCGCCGTGGTCGCGTCGAAGCCGTGCACCTCGGTGAGGGTCAGCGGCAGCAGGGTGTCGATCCCGAAGAAGGACCCGGCGAGCAGTCCGCGGGAGGCGACGACGGTGGGCATCCCGCGGCGCGCGAGCACCGTGCCGCGCGGCAGCAGCGGGCGCAGGCCGGCGGCCAGGGCCACGACCCCGACCACCGCGACACCGAGCGCGAGGAGGTCCAGCCGCTGCCCGGCGTACTGCAGGGCGCCGATGCCGACCCCGGCCAGCAGGGCCCACCAGCGCCGGGAGACCGGCGGGCGGGCCGTGCCGTCGGGGACGGCGAGCCGGGCGATGGAAGGCAGCACCAGCAGCAGGCCCACGGCGACCAGCGGCAGGATCCCCAGGAAGACCCAGCGCCACGACGTGTGGGTGGTGACCGCCCCGGCCACGAGCGGGCCGAAGAGCGCGGGCAGCACCCAGGCGGCCGCGAACGTCCCGAACAGCCGGGACCGCAGCGCCGCCTCGTAGGCCTGCCCGGCCACGACGTACAGCGACACCGTGATCAGCCCACCACCCAGGCCCTGGACCGCGCGGCCGCCGACGAAGAGCGCCATGTCGGCGGCGGTCCCGGAGGCGAGCAGGCCCAGGGAGAAGAAGCCGACGCCCCACAGCAGGGCGACCCGGGCACCGCGCCGGTCGCTGACGTCGCCGCCGAGCACCATGCCGACCACCTGGGCCACCAGGAACGCGGTGAACGGCCACGCGTACCAGGCCAGCCCGTCCAGCTCGCGGACGACGGTGGGCATCGCGGTGGAGACCGCCATCGACTCGAACGCGACGAAGGTGATGAGCACCAGCAGCCCGGCGGTGGTCAGCCGGTGCGTCCGGTCGAAGACGCCTGCCCCTCCGCCGCTGCTCACCCGTCCGCCAACGCCGGGCCGGCCGCGCCTCTTCCCCGCAGCAGCGCCCGGACGGCGTCGACGGTGTCGGCGTCGGCGGCCTCCTTGTCCGGCCGGTACCGCAGCACGCGGGCGAAGCGCAGTGCGACGCCGCCGGGGTAGCGGGTGCTGCGCTGGACGCCGTCGAGCTCGATCTCCACCACCAGCTCGGGTCGCAGGGCCACCACGCCGCGCTCCTCGGCGGTGACCAGCGCCGGGAAGGTGGCGGTCTGCCAGGCCAGCAGCTCGTCGGTCATCCCCTTGAACGTCTTGCCGACCATCACCGGCGGCCCGCCGTCGGGGTCGCGGGCGGCCAGGTGGATGTTGGACAGCGACCCGGTGCGCCGGCCGTACCCCCACTCGGCGCCGACGACGACCAGGTCCAGGGTGTGCACCGGTTTGACCTTGCGCCAGGAGCTCCCCCGCCGGCCGGCGGCGTACGGGCTGTCGAGGGTCTTGACCACGACGCCCTCGTGCCCGGCCGCCAGCGCCGCGGCGGAGAACGCCTCGGCCTGCGCGGGCGTCGGTGCGACGACGCCGGGCATCCGGTGGTCGGGTGCCACCCGGGCCAGCGCCTCCTGCCGGACGGTGAGCGGCTCGTCGACCAGGTCGGTGCCGTCGACGTGCAGGCAGTCGAAGAAGAACGGCCGCAACACCAGCTCGGAGGTGTCCGCGCCGAACCGGGCCGCGGTCTCCTGGAAGGGGCGCGGCCGGCCGTCGTCGGTCAGCGCCAGGGTCTCCCCGTCCAGCACCAGCCGGGTCGCCGGGAACGACCGGACCACGGCGACCAGCTCGGGCACCCGGGCGGTGACCTCCTTGAGCGTGCGGGTCCACACCCGCACCTCGTCGCCGTCGCGGTGCACCTGGATGCGGGCGCCGTCCATCTTCTGCTCGACGACGACCTCGCCGTCCCCGAGCGCGTCGCCCAGGGACTCCGCAGGTGAGGCCAGCATCGGGCGCAGCGGCCGGCCGACCTCCAGCCGGACCGCCTCCAACGCCGGCACTCCCCCGGTCAGGGCCAGCTCCGCGACCGCGGACAGCTCACCGGACAGGAAGAACGCCCGCCGGACCACGGCCGCCGGGGCCTCCGCCGCAGCCGCGACCGCGTCCAGGACGACGCCCTCCAGCGCACCGTGCCGCAGCTCGCCACCCAGCAGCCGCAGCAGGAAGGACTGCTCGTCGGCGGTGGCCGCACCCAGCAGCTCCCCCAGCAGCGCCGCGCGACGGGCGGTGGAGCCGGTGCCGGACACCCCGGCCAGGGCGTCCAGGGCCTGCTCGACGTCGGTCACCGTGAGCGCGGGCGCCGCCGCCGGGGGCGCGTCGACCGCGGACAGCGTCCGCCAGCCGGCGCCGAGCCGGCCCTGCCGCGGCGCGCCGGACAGCCAGGCGGTGACCGGCCCGACCTCGTCGGGGGACGCGGTCTGCAGCAGGGCGGCGACGGTGGAGCTCTTCGCCGTCCGGGCGCGGGTGGCGCCGACCTGGGTGGAGGCGGTGACGACGTCGGCGAGGAGCACGGTTCATCCTCACGCGCGGGCAGGCGAGCCGCCCGTCGTCGTCAGCGCAGGGTCCTCCCACGCGAGAGTCCGCCCTCCCCCACGAGCGCTCGTGGGGGAGGACGGACTCCCGGTGGCGTGCTGGGACGGCCCCCTCGCAGGGCCCCGACCCGCGCGGAGCGTGGGCCGGGGGGGCGAGGGGGTCCTCTTCCTACTTGCGGGCGGTGATCTGCTCCGTCGCCGCGGGGACGACGGTGTTCAGGTCGCCCACGACGCCGAAGTCGGCGAGCTCGAAGATCGGCGCCTCGGTGTCCTTGTTGACCGCGACGATGGTCTTCGAGGTCTGCATGCCGGCCCGGTGCTGGATGGCACCGGAGATGCCGACCGCCACGTAGAGCTGCGGGGACACCGTCTTGCCGGTCTGGCCGACCTGGAAGGTGTGCGGGTAGAAGCCGGAGTCCACCGCGGCGCGCGAGGCGCCGACGGCGGCACCGAGGGAGTCCGCGAGGCCCTCGATGACGGCGAAGTTCTCCGCCGAGGCCACGCCGCGACCACCGGAGACCACGATGGAGGCCTCGGTGAGCTCGGGGCGGGAGGACTTCTGCTCCACGACCCGGTCCAGCACCCTGGTCTGCTTGGCGGCCTCGGACACCGAGACGGTGACCTGCTCCTCGGTGGCCGCACCGGCGGTGGCCTCGGGGGTGACCGAGTTGCCGCGCAGGGTGTAGATCGGGGTGCCGGTGGTGACCTTCGAGTGCACGATCGTCGCGCCGGCGAAGGCCACCTGGGTGGCGGTGCCGTCGGCGGCGATGTCGGTGACGTCGGTCAGGAACCCGGAGCCGGTCTTGATCGCCAGGCGGCCGGCGATCTCCTTGCCCTCGGGGGTGGAGGGGATGACCACGGCGGCCGGGGACTTCTCGGCGACCAGCTGGGCCAGCACCTCGGCCTTGGGGGCGACGAGGTAGGCGTCGATGTCCTCGGACTCACCGACGTACACCTTCTGCGCGCCGTACTCGGCGAGGGTGTCCTTCACGGTCGCGGCGGTGCCGGGGGCACCGAGCACGACCGCGGAGGGCTCACCCAGGACGCGGGCGGCGGTGAGCGCCTCCAGCGTGGTCTTGCGGACGCCGGAGCCGTCGGGGGCGACCTCGACCAGGACCAGTACTTCAACCATGTCTGCTGTTCTCCTCAGGGGCGGTGGTGGTCGGGGCCGTCAGACGATCTTCTGGCTGGCCAGGTAGCCGACCAGCTTCTCGGCGCCGTCGCCCTCGTCGGTGACCTTGACGCCGGCGCCCTTGGGCGGGCGACCCGCGAAGTCGAGCACCTGGCTGGTCGCGCTGGCCAGGCCCACGGTGGCGGGGTCGAGGCCCAGGTCGGCCAGGGTCTTGGTCTCCACCGGCTTCTTCTTGGCGGCCATGATCCCCTTGAAGGAGGGGTAGCGGGGCTCGTTGATGGTGTCCCAGGTGGACACGATCGCCGGGGTCTGGGCCTCGAGGGCCCAGAAACCGCCGTCGGTCTGCCGTTCGACGTGCAGCGTGGTGCCCTCGACGGTGAGCTTGCGGGCACCGGACAGGTGCGGGACGCCCAGGCGCTCGGACAGCAGCGCGGGCATCACCGAGACCTGGCCGTCGGTGGACTCGGCACCGCAGATGACCAGGTCGTACTCCAGCTGGGACAGCGCCGCGGCGATGACCGCCGAGGTCTGCACGGCGCAGGAGCCGTGGATGGCGTCGTCGGTGACGTGGACGGCCCTGTCCGCGCCCATCGACAGCGCCTTGCGGATGGCGTCGGTGGCGCCGGCGGGGCCGACGGTCAGCACGGTGACCTCGCCGCCCTGCGACTCCTTGACCGTCAGCGCCTCCTCGATGGCGTACTCGTCCATCTCGTTGATGACGTTGTCCGCGCTGGCGCGGGCGACGGTGTTGTCCGAGCTGTCCAGCGCACGCTCGCTGCCGGAGTCGGGGACCTGCTTCACAAGAACGACGATGTTCATCGCACCTCCGCGGGGGCGTTCGGGGTGGGCGCGGGCGCACGGGGTGCGCCTGCTCTGGCTCCGATGATGGACGTTACTCGTCGGTAACGTGAGGGCGGCAGCTCAGGTGCCGGTGACCCCGGTCACGACCAGGCGCCGGTTGCCGCGAAGTGCTCCAGCACCGCGGTGTGCGGGGCCAGGTCCATCCCCTGCGCGGCGATCCAGTCGTCGGAGTAGTAGGTGTGGGCGTACCGCTCGCCGCCGTCGCACAGCAGGGTGACGACGCTGCCCGTGCGGCCGGCCGCGACCAGCTCGGCGACGAGCTGGAAGGCCCCCCACAGGTTGGTCCCGGTGGACCCGCCGGCCCGACGGCCGGTCGCACGCTCCAGGTGCCGCATCGCGGCCAGCGACGCGGCGTCGGGCACGCAGAACATGCGGTCCACGATCGTCGGGACGAACGAGGGCTCCACCCGGGGGCGGCCGATGCCCTCGATCCGGGACGGTCGGCCGACCGCGGCCGGGTCGCCGTCCCGCCAGCCGGGGAAGAACGCCGAGCCCTCCGGGTCGACGACGGCCAGCCGGGTGGGCAGCCGGCGGTAGCGCAGGTACCGGCCGATGGTGGCGCTGGTGCCCCCGGTGCCGGCCCCGACGACGACCCACTCGGGCACCGGGTGCTCCTCGGCGGCCAGCTGCTCGAAGACCGACTCGGCGATGTTGTTGTTGCCCCGCCAGTCGGTGGCCCGCTCGGCGTGGGTGAACTGGTCCAGGTAGTGCCCGCCGGTCTCCGCGGCGATCCGGCGGGCCTCGTCGTAGACCGTGCCGGGGTCGGCCACCAGGTGGCAGCGGCCGCCGTGGAACTCGATGAGCGCGATCTTCTCCGGGCTGGTGGTGGCCGGCATGACCGCGACGAAGGGCAGGCCCAGCATCCGGGCGAAGTAGGCCTCGCTGACCGCCGTCGAGCCCGAGGACGCCTCGACGACCGTGCTCCCCTGGCAGATCCAGCCCGAGCACAGCGCGTGCAGGAACAGCGATCGGGCCAGCCGGTGCTTGAGGCTGCCGGTCGGGTGCGTCGACTCGTCCTTGAGGTACAGCTGGACGCCCCACTCCGGGGGCAGCGGGTAGACCAGCAGGTGGGTGTCGGCGCTGCGCCGGGCGTCGGCCTCGACCAGCGCCACCGCCCGCTCCAGCCAGGCCCGGCCGTCATCGTCACAGCGGTCGAGGTGGGCGGGACGGTCCAGGGGTGCGCTCACCCGCCCATCCTCACAGCCGGCGTGCTCAGCGACCGGTGAAGGTGGCCTTCCCCGGACCCTCGGCCAGGAAGGAGGCCATCCCGGTCTTCTGGTCCTCGGTGTCGAAGAGCCCGGCGAACAGCTGGGACTCCAACCGCAGCCCGTGGTCCAGCGTCCCGTCCAGGCCCTCGTCGATCGCCCGCTTGGCCGCGGCCAGCGCCAACGGCGGGCCGGCGGCGAACTTGCGGGCCATCGCCACGGCGGTCGGGTAGACGTCGGCGTCGGGGACGACGGCATCGGCCATGCCCAGCTCGAGCGCCTCCTCGGCACCCACGTGCCGGCCGGTGAACACGATGTCCTTGGCCTTCGCCGGGCCCACCAGCCGGGCCAGCCGCTGGGTGCCGCCGGCACCGGGGATGACGCCCAGCAGGATCTCGGGCTGGCCGATCTTCGCGCCCTGGCCCATCACCCGGAAGTCCGCGCACAGCGCCAGCTCGTAGCCACCGCCCAGCGCGTAGCCGGTGATCGCCGCGACCACCGGCTTGGGGATGCGGGCCACCTCGGTGAACGAGGCGGTGAGCTCGCGGCCCCAGGCCACCATCGAGGAGCCGGTCAGCTGCGCCATGGCCTTGATGTCGGCGCCGGCGGCGAAGACCCGCTCACCGCCGTAGAGCACCACGGCCCGGACGTCGTCGCGGCGGGCGGCCTCCTGGGCGGCGGTGCGGACCTCCCAGTGCAGCTGCTCGTCGATCGCGTTCATCTTGCCGCGGTCCAGGCGGATGGTGCCCACGCCGTCCTCGACCTGCAGCGTCACGAACTCCGGCTCGGCCATGGGTGCTCCTCGGGTGGGGACGACGTCGTCCCCCCGACCCTAGGCAGGGCAGGCCCCGCCCACACCCGGGGCCCCCTCCGGGGGAGGGCCTCACCTGTTGGCGAGTGGGTGGGGGTCGGGCGCGGGATGTCTGGCAGCCGCGGCCCGAGACCACCCACACGGTGCCGGCGCCATCAGCACCCCGAAGGTCGACCAGCGGCCCGGCGGTCCACCCCGCGCAGTCGCCGCAGGGTCACGCCTCGGGACGGTCCGCGCGCCGGGCCGTGAACCGCCCGCGCACCCGGCCCAGGGCCAACGGCAGCCCGAAGGTCTCGCTCAGCCGCTCCGCGGTGACGACCTCCTCGATCGGTCCGGCCGCGACCACGCCCCCGGCGCGCAGCAGCAGCGCGTGCGTGTAGCCGGGCGGGATCTCCTCGACGTGGTGGGTGACCAGCACCTGGGCCGGGGCGTGGTCGTCGCGGGCCAGGTCGGTCAGCCTGGTCACCAGGTCCTCCCGGCCACCCAGGTCCAGCCCGGCGCCGGGCTCGTCGAGCAGCAGCAGCTCCGGGTCGGTCATCAGCGCCCGGGCGATCTGGGTGCGCTTGCGCTCGCCCTCGCTGAGGGTGCCGAACTGCCGGGAGGCGTAGGGCGCCACGCCCCACTGCTCCATCAGCAGGGCGGCCCGGGTCAGGTCGTGCACGTCGTACCGCTCGCGCCACCGGCCGACCACGGCGTACCCGGCGGAGACGACGACGTCCCCGACCCGCTCGGTGGGGCTGATCCGCTGGGCCAGCGAGGCGCTGGTCAGCCCGATGCGCGGACGCAGCTCGAACACGTCGACGGCACCGAGGGTCTCCCCCAGCAGCGTCACCTCCCCGCGGGTGGGGTGCATCTGCGCCGACAGCAGCTGCATGAGCGTGGTCTTGCCGGCGCCGTTGGGCCCCAGCAGCACCCAGCGCTGGTCGGCCGACACCGTCCAGTCGACCCCGCGCAGCAGGTACGACTCCCCCCGGACGACGTCGACACCGCGGACCCGGACGACCTCTTCGGCTGACACGCCCCCCATCCAACCAACCCCCGCGGGCGGGCCCCGGCACCCGCGTCCCGGTCGCGCGCCCCCGGCTCGGGCACGATGCCTGCGTGACCGATCGCGCGGGCGTCCCGCAGACCGAGGTGTGGCCGGGCAGTCCGGCGCCGCTGGGCGCCCACTGGGACGGCACCGGCACCAACTTCGCGCTCTGGTCGGCGGGTGCCTCGGCGGTCGACCTGTGCCTGTTCGACCCCGACGGCACCGAGCACCGGCACCGGCTGCGCGAGTCCACCCACCAGGTCTGGCACGGCCGGCTGCCCGGCGTCGCGCCCGGCCAGCGCTACGGCTACCGGGTGCACGGCGGCTACGACCCCGCCTCGGGTGCCCGCTACAACCCGGCGAAGCTGCTGCTGGACCCCTACGCCCGCGCGGTCGACGGCGAGCTGACCCTGGACCCCTCGCTGTTCGGCTACGCCGACGGCCACCCCGACGCCGCCTGGGCCGACCAGCGGGACTCGGCCGCCGCCGTCCCGCGCGGGGTGGTCATCCACGACTCGTTCCCGTGGGACGGCGACCACCACCCGCGCACCGCCTGGTCGGACACCGTCATCTACGAGGTGCACGTCAAGGGCGCGACCATGACCCACCCCGACGTCCCCCCGGCGCTGCGCGGCACCTACGCGGGCCTGGCGCACCCGGCCTTCGTGGAGCACCTGGTGTCCCTCGGGGTCACTGCCGTCGAGCTGCTGCCGGTGCACCACTTCGTCTCCGAGCCGCACCTGCTGCGCCGCGGGCTGACCAACTACTGGGGCTACAACACCCTGGGCTACTTCGCCCCGCACGCCGCCTACTCCTCCGCCGGCACCGCCGGCCAGCAGGTCACCGAGTTCAAGGCGATGGTCAAGGCGATGCACGCCGCGGGCATCGAGGTCGTGCTCGACGTGGTCTACAACCACACCGCCGAGGGCGACCACACCGGGCCGACGCTGTCGTTCAAGGGCATCGACAACGCCGGCTACTACCGCCTGCAGGGTGGCGACGGCGCCCGGTACACCGACTACACCGGCTGCGGGAACACCCTGGACGTCCGCCGTCCGCAGGTGCTGGCGCTGCTGATGGACTCGCTGCGCTACTGGGTCACCGAGATGCACGTCGACGGCTTCCGCTTCGACCTGGCCTCCGCGCTGGCCCGCTCGATGCACGACGTCGACCGGCTGTCGGCGTTCTTCGACGTCGTCCACCAGGACCCGGTGGTGTCCCAGGTGAAGCTGATCGCCGAGCCCTGGGACGTCGGCGAGGGCGGCTACCAGGTCGGCAACTTCCCGCCGCTGTGGACCGAGTGGAACGGCAAGTACCGCGACACGGTCCGCGACGTGTGGTCCGGGGCGCACGTCGGGGTCCGCGACCTGGCCTACCGGCTCACCGGGTCCTCGGACCTCTACCGCTCCGACGGCCGCAAGCCCGTCGCCTCGGTCAACTTCGTCACCGCGCACGACGGGTTCACCCTGCGCGACCTCTACACCTACGAGGTCAAGCGCAACGACGCCAACGGCGAGGAGGGCCGGGACGGCGAGAGCCACAACCGCGGCTGGAACGCCGGTGTGGAGGGGCCCAGCGACGACCCCGCCGTGACCGGGGCGCGGCAGCGGCAGGTGCGCAACGTGCTGGCCACGCTGCTGCTGTCCACCGGCGTCCCGATGCTCACCGCCGGCGACGAGTCCGGGCGCACCCAGGGCGGCAACAACAACGCCTACTGCCAGGACAACGAGGTCTCCTGGCTGGACTGGGGCTCGATGGACGCCGACCTGTGGACCTTCGTGTCCCGGCTGGTGGCGCTGCGCAAGGCCTCCCCCGTGCTGCGCCAGGAGGCCTTCTTCGACGGCCACGAGGTGCCCGGCACCGGCGGCACCCGGGACCTGGCCTGGTTCGCCCCCGGCGGCGGGCAGCTGACCACCACCGACTGGTTCGACGCCGGCCTGCAGACCATCGGCATGTACCTCGACGGCCGCGGCATCCGGCACCGCGACGAGCGCGGCCGCCCGGTCACCGACGACTCCTGGCTGGTCTGGCTGCACGCCGGCCCCGACCCGGTGACCGTGCACCTGCCCGGCCCGCCGTGGGGCGACGGCTACGAGTTCGTCGTCTCCACCGAGTACGCCACCGGCGCCCCGCCCCGACCGGCCGTCGTGGGGCCCGGGCCGATCACGATGCCGGGGCGCTGCGTGTGGGCACTGCGCGTCCTGCGGCGCCCGTGACCGGGGCCGTGGTGGTCCGCGCCGGGGACCGCGAGCAGGTCGCGGCCGCCGGCGTGCAGCACCTCTTCGCACTCACCGGGGACGCCAGCGGGGGGCGGCTGGGCGTCGAGGAGTTCCTCGTCCCGCCGGCGACGGTGGGCGCTCGACCGCACGTGCACACCGCGCACGACGAGTGCTTCCTGGTGCTGGCCGGCACGCTGACCGTGCAGACCGACGACGGGGACGTCGAGCTGGCGCCGGGAGACCTGGCCTGGGCCCCGCGGGGTGCGCTGCACGGCTTCGCCAACACCACCGACACCGAGGTGCGGGCGCTGTGCCTCTACACCCCGGCCGGGTACGAGCAGTACTTCCGCGACGTGCACGCCGCCGAGGCCGAGCACGGGCCGGCCACCCCGGAGCTGCTCGCGCAGCTGCGGGCCCGGTACGCGACCCACAGCCCCGGCTGAGCTCGGCCGCCGGCGAGCCTCAGCAGCAGCGTTCGTGCGCGTGGGCCGCCGCGACGTCGGTGCGGTGCCGCTCGAACTCCCGGCGGGTCATCGGCGTGCGGCCCTGGGCGGCGCAGAGCTCGACGTGCCGGTCCCACCGGTCCTCCCCGGTCAGGGCGCGCAGGTACCACCGCACCGCGGCGGCACCCCGGGACAGCCGGGCGATGACCGCGCTCACCGGCTGCTGCCCGCCTTCTCGCGGTCCAGCCGATCGCGCTCGGCGGCCAGCAGGGCCCGCTCCTCCGCGGTCGGGAACAGCCCCGCGGGCTCGACGATCCGGGAGGGCTCGGCCGGCGCCTCCGTCGTCGGCAGGCCACCGGCCCGCACCGCACGGACGACGACCAGCACGCCGTTGGCGACCACGACCAGGGTCAGCAGGGCGAAGACCGACTGCAGCACACCGTTGACCGTGGAGTTGGTGACCACCTGCTGCATCGCCGAGGCGTCGACGGCCGGGGCCAGCACCTCCCCGCGGTCCAGGGCATCGGCGTACCGGGCGCGCTGGGCGAAGTAGCCCACCGCCGGGTCGGCGGAGAAGACCTTCTGGAACGACGCGGTCATGGTGACGACGAGGACCCAGACCAGCGGCACGCCGGTGACCCAGGCGTGGCGCAGCTTGCCGTGCTTGACCAGCAGCGCCGTGCACAGCGTCAGCGCGATGGCCGCCAGCAGCTGGTTGGCGATGCCGAACAACGGGAAGAGCTGGTTGATCCCGCCCAGCGGGTCGGTGACGCCGATGTAGAGGATGCCGCCCCAGGCCCCGACGACGACCGCGGAGGCGATCCAGCTCGCCGGCCACCAGGTCAGGTCCCCGAACTTCTTCCACACGTTGCCCACGGTGTCCTGCAGCATGAAGCGGCCCACCCGGGTGCCGGCATCCACCGCGGTGAGGATGAACAGCGCCTCGAACATGATCGCGAAGTGGTACCAGAAGGCCTGCAGCCCGCCGCCGAACGCGGTCTCGAAGATCTCGGAGATGCCGTAGGCCAGGGTCGGCGCCCCACCGGTGCGGGAGACCAGGGTGGCCTCCTCGATGGTGTCGGCCGCCGCCTGCAGCTCCGCCGGGGAGATGCTGAAGCCGAGGTTGGCCACGAACGTCGAGGCCCCCTCGACGGTCGCGCCGGTGGCACCGGCAGGGGCGTTGATCGAGAAGTAGAGCGCCGGGTCCAGGACGCAGGCCGCGATCAGCGCGCTGATCGCGACGAAGGACTCCATCAGCATGCCGCCGTAGCCGATCACCCGTACCTGGCTCTCCTTGGCCAGCATCTTCGGCGTCGTCCCGCTGGATATCAGCGCGTGGAAGCCCGACAGCGCGCCACAGGCGATGGTGATGAAGACGAAGGGGAACAGCGACCCGGCGAAGACCGGGCCGTTCCCGGCGAGGGCGAAGCTGCTCACCGCGTCGTTGCGCAGCACCGGCATCGCGATGACCAGCGAGACCGCCAGCAGCACGATCACGCCGATCTTCATGAACGTGGACAGGTAGTCCCGCGGGGTCAGCAGCAGCCACACCGGCAGCACCGAGGCCACGAACCCGTAGACCACCAGGGCCAGGACCAGGGTCGTCTTGTCCAGGGTCAGCGCGTCACCCAGCGGGGTGCCGTCGACCATGCCGCCGCCGATGATGGCGGCCAGCAGCAGCACCACGCCGATCAGGCTGGCCTCCAGCACCCGGCCCGGCCGCAGCACCCGCAGGTAGACGCCCATGAAGAGCGCGATGGGGATGGTCAGGGCGATGGAGAAGACGCCCCAGGGGGACTCGGCCAGGGCGTTGACGACGATCAGCGCCAGCACCGCCAGGATCAGGATCATGATCGCGAAGACCGCGATGAGGGCCGCGATGCCGCCCACGACGCCGATCTCGGCGCGGATCATCTGGCCCAGGCTCTGGCCGTTGCGGCGCATCGAGAAGAACAGCACGACCATGTCCTGGACCGCGCCGGCCAGCAGGACGCCGACGATGATCCACACGGTGCCCGGCAGGTAGCCCATCTGGGCGGCCAGCACCGGCCCGACCAGCGGTCCCGCCCCGGCGATGGCGGCGAAGTGGTGGCCGAAGAGCACCCGGCGGTCGGTGACCTCGAAGTCCCGGCCGTTCTCCAGGCGCTCGGCGGGCGTGGCCCGGCGGTCGTCGACCTGCAGCACCCGGCGGGCGATGAACCGGGAGTAGAAGCGGTAGCCGATCGCGTAGCTGGACAGCGCCGCGAAGAGGATCCACAGCGCGCTGACCGACTCCCCCCGGGAGAGCGCCAGCACGCTCCAGCAGACCGCGCCGACGACGGCGACGGCCGACCACACCAGCACGGTGCGCAGCGAGGGGCGCCGTCGCCCCGTCGTGGGTGGGGACGAGGGGCCGGTCGCTGTCTGCTGGCTCACATCGGGACCCTAGCCCGCCGCACAGCCCTCACACAGCGACCGGCCCGACTACTCCGCGGACTGCTCGAAGGTGATGACGGTCCAGCCCAGCAGCAGCCGGTCCCCGTCGGACAGCGCGTGCGGGACGCCGGGCTCGAGCTGGGTCCACTCGGTGGCCTCGGGGCCGGCGACGTGGGTGCCGTTCAACGACCCCAGGTCCACCAGCGAGACCTCGCGGCCGGCGCGCTGGATGGCGGCGTGCGAGGAGGACAGCACGTTCTGGGTGTCCGCGATCGGCACCGGGACCGCCGTGCCGGAGGTGACCAGCTCGTGGCCGTCGGGGCGGCGGCCCAGCACCAGGTCGTTGTCGACGGTGACGACCATGCCGTCGTCGAAGCGCAGCACCGGGGCGGCCGGCGGGTCGGGCTGCCAGAAGGCGGTCTGCTCGCCGGCCTGCGCGGGGGGCTGGGCGGCGACGGGCTCGGACACCGGGGCGGCGGAGGGCGCACTGAACCCGGAGTCCGAGGAGGCGGTGAACCGCTCGGCCGGCGGGGCGCTGGGGGCGGCCGGCGGCACGGCCACCGACGGCGGGGTCGCCGCGGTGAGGGTCAGGGTGGCGCCGCTGCCGGGGACGGTGCCCGCGGTCAGGTCGAACGCGACGCCCGGGGGCACCGGGGAGGGCGCGGAGCCCGGGCCGACGTACAGGCTGGAGCCCAGCGAGAAGCCGGTGGCCAGGCTGCAGCCGTCCACCGGGCGGCCGGAGACCGGCACGCCGTCCACGGCCGGCTGGCCCTTGCCCGCCCACAGCGCGACACCGGAGCCGGAGCCGTCGGCGGTGTCGGCGAGCACCAGGGCGAAGGAGGCACCGGAGTCCGCCAGGGCGGACACCTGGGCGGCGACGGCGGTCAGCACACGGTCGGCGCCGGGGCCGGAGACCCCCAGGCAGGCGTGCAGCGTGGCGACGAGCGCCGGCGAACCGGGGGCGTCGACCCACAGCAGTCCACCGTCGCGACGGGCGACGACGTTGTCTCCGGGGAGTACCTCACAGCGGTCGGGCATGACGGTCACAGTAGTGACGGAGGGCCGCCGAACCCGGCGGACGGCGCCAGCCACGCCGGACAGTGACCACCGACATGTCCTCGTGGTCACCAGGAGTCACTGCTGTCTCACGGTCTGGTCGTCCGGGGACCCGTTCGTCTCACCCTCCCCGACGCTCCCCGAGGTGGGTGGACGATCAGCCCCCCGGACGTCCAGACCGGGTCGACCGGGGTCAGGCGTTGGTGACGACGCCCAGCTCGGCCTGGTCGGCGAGGTGGTCCGAGGCCGGCAGCACCCGCACCGTGTAGCCGAAGGCCCCGGTGCGCTCCAGCGGCACGGTGGCGGTGAACCAGTGCCGGGACCCCTCGGTCGCCTCGTGGGCCATCGCCACCGTGGTGACCTCGTGCAGCCCGTCGGCGTCGTCCACCCGGCCGTAGGCGGCCTGCACGCCGACGTCGGAGGGCTGCAGCCCCGGCAGCTCCACCTCGGCCCGCAGGTCGATGGTGGACCCGATCTCGGGGGTGTCCCCCACCCCGGTGGCCTCGACGTGGGCCACCCGGATGCCCGACCAGTTGGCCAGCAGGTGCTGGCGCCAGGCGGCCTGCTCGCGAGCCACCGCGTAGCCCCGCTCGGCCAGCGCACGGCTGCTGTGCGCGGCGGGCACGTACAGCTGCTGCACGTAGTCGGCGACCATCCGGCTGGCCAGCACCCTGGGGCCGAGGTCGGCGAGCGTGTGCCTGACCATCTCGACCCAGCGGGTGGGCACGCCGTCCCGGTCGGTCTCGTAGAACCGGGGCAGCACCTGGCGGTCCAGCAGGTCGTAGATGGCGTGGGCCTCGACGTCGTCGCGGCGGTCGGGGTCCTCGACGCCGTCGGCGGTGGGGATCGCCCAGCCGTTCTGGCCGTCGAACCACTCGTCCCACCAGCCGTCCTTGATGGACAGGTTCAGCCCGCCGTTGAGCGCGGACTTCATGCCCGAGGTGCCGCAGGCCTCCAGCGGGCGCAGCGGGTTGTTCAGCCACACGTCGCAGCCCCAGTAGAGGTGGCGGGCCATCCCGATGTCGTAGCCGGGCAGGAAGGCGATCCGGTGCCGGACCTCCGGGTCGTCGGCGAACGCCACCATCTGCTGGATGAGCCGCTTGCCGCCGTCGTCGGCGGGGTGGCTCTTGCCGGCGATGACCAGCTGGATCGGCCGCTCGGGGTCCAGCAGCAGCGCCTTGAGCCGGGCGGGGTCGCGCAGCATCAGGGTGAGCCGCTTGTAGGAGGGCACCCGGCGGGCGAAGCCGATGGTCAGCACGTCGGGGTCGAAGACCTGGTCGGTCCAGCCCACCTCGGCCTCCGAGGACCCCCGCGAGAGGGCGGTCTCCCGCACCCGGCGGCGGACCTCCTCGACCAGCCGCCCCCGCAGCAGCCGACGGGTGGCCCACAGGTCGCCGGCGTCGATGCGGTCCACCCCGTCGAACCGGACCGGGCCGTCGACGTCGGTCGGGTCGCCCTGACTGGAGGACTGGGTGCCCAGCTCGACCAGCTCGCGGGCGGTCCAGGTCGGGGCGTGGACGCCGTTGGTGATCGAGGAGATCGGCACGTCGTCGGCGTCGAAGCCGGGCCACAGGTCCCCGAACATGCCCCGGCTGACCTGGCCGTGCAGCTCGCTGACGCCGTTGGCCCGCTGCCCCAGCCGCAGGCCCATGTGCGCCATGTTGAACTTGCTGGGGTCCTCCTCGGCGCCCAGCGGCAGCAGCTGGTCCACCGGGACGCCGAAGCCGGCGAAGTAGCGCTCGATCAACGCCCGTGGGAACCGGTCGATGCCCGCCGGGACCGGGGTGTGGGTGGTGAACACGGTGCCGCCGCGGACCGCCTGGAGCGCCTCGGCGAAGGACAGCCCGTGGGACTCGGTGAGCTCGCGGATCCGCTCGACGCCCTGGAAGCCGGCATGGCCCTCGTTGGCGTGGAAGACCTCGGGCTGGGGGGTGCCGGTGAGCTGGCACCACGCGCGCACCGCCCGGACCCCGCCGATGCCCAGCAGCATCTCCTGGCGCAGCCGGTGGTCCTCGCCCCCGCCGTAGAGCCGGTCGGTGACCCCACGCTCGGCCGGGGCGTTCTCCTCGATGTCGCTGTCCAGCAGCAGCAGGGAGACCCGGCCGACCTGGGCCCGCCAGACGTGGGCGTGCAGCGTGCGGCCCTCGGGCAGCGGGACGGTGATGACCACCGCGGCTCCGTCGGCGTCGCGCAGCAGCTTCACCGGCAGCCCGTGCGGGTCCAGCGCGGGGTAGTGCTCGAGCTGCCAGCCGTCGGCCGACAGGCCCTGGGAGAAGTAGCCGGCCCGGTAGAGCAGCCCGACCCCGATCAGCGGCACACCGAGGTCGGAGGCGGCCTTGAGGTGGTCCCCGGCCAGGATGCCCAGGCCGCCGGAGTACTGCGGCAGCACCTCGGTGATGCCGAACTCGGCGGAGAAGTAGGCGATCGAGGCGGGCGGGGCCCCGGGCAGCGACTGGTACCAGTGCGGGGCGTCCAGGTACTCCTGCAGGTCGTCGCTGACGTCGGTCAGCCGGCGCAGGAACCGGCGGTCGCCGGCCAGCGTGGCCAGGCGTTCGGCGGACACCTCGCCCAGCACCCGGACCGGGTCGCTGCCGCAGCTCTGCCAGAGCTGTGGGTCCAGCGCCTCGAAGAGGTCGCGCGTCTCGGGGTGCCAGGACCACCGCAGGTTCATGACCAGCGAGGACAGCGGGGACAGCGCCTCGGGGAGCGAGGCTCGGACGGTGAGTCTGCGGAGGGCACGCACCTCCCCGACCCTAGCGGCCGACGCGCGCCCGGGCGGCCCGGGAGGAGGGCTGGGTCACACCGGGGGCGCCGGTCGGCGGGCTGTGACGCCTCCCTCCCGCGCCGATGTGCCCGGCGGCGCGGACGTCGATAGCGTGGCCGGGTGACTGGCCGCGCTGACCTCCGTCTGGGCATCACCGATGTCGCTCCCGTCGTCTCCTGTGGGTCGTTCTCGGCCCGCGCCGTGGTGGGTGAGAGCCTGCCGATCTCCGCCACCGTCTTCCGCGAGGGCCACGACGCCGTCGCGGCCAACGTCGTCTGGAACCCCCCGGCCACCCCGGGCAGGCGGGCCACCCGCCCGCCACTGGTCCGGATGGAGCCCGCCGGGCCCGAGCCCGACGTCTGGGCGGCGACCGTCGTCCCCGACCGGGAGGGCCTGTGGACCTTCCAGATCGAGGCCTGGGACGACCCGATCAGCACCTGGCACCACGCCGTCGAGGTCAAGGTCGAGGCCGGCCAGGGGGCCGGTGAGCTGGCCAACGACCTCGAGGAGGGGGCCCGCCTGCTGGACGCCGTCGCCAAGACCGCGCCGCGGGAGCACCGCGCCGCCCTCACCCAGGCCGCGGTCGCACTGCGCGACGAGACCCTCGAGCTCACCGCCCGGCTCACTCCGGCCCTGACGCCGTCCCTGCAGGAGCTGCTGCACGCCCACCCGGTCCGCCGGCTGGTCACCCGCTCACCGCGCTACGAGGTGTGGGTCGACCGGGTCACCGCGCTCTACGGCTCCTGGTACGAGTTCTTCCCCCGCTCGGAGGGCCCCGTCGTCGACGGCAAGCCCACCCACGGCACGTTCGCCGACGCCGCGAAGCGGCTGCCGGCCATCGCCGACATGGGCTTCGACGTCGTCTACCTGCCCCCGATCCACCCGATCGGCACGGTCAACCGAAAGGGCAAGAACAACACCCTGGTGACCGAGGAGGGCGACGTCGGCTCACCGTGGGCGATCGGCAGCGCCGACGGGGGCCACGACGCCGTGCACCCGGAGCTGGGCACGATGGCCGACTTCGAGTCCTTCGTCGCCCGCACCCGCGAGCTGGGCATGGAGGTCGCGCTGGACTTCGCCCTGCAGGCCGCCCCGGACCACCCGTGGGTCACCGAGCACCCGGAGTTCTTCACCACCAAGCCCGACGGCACGATCGCCTACGCGGAGAACCCGCCGAAGAAGTACCAGGACATCTACCCGATCAACTTCGACAACGACCCGGCGGGCATCTACGCCGAGGCGCTGCGGGTGCTGCGGGTGTGGATCGCCGCGGGCGTGAAGGTGTTCCGGGTCGACAACCCGCACACCAAGGCGCTGAACTTCTGGCACTGGCTGATCTGGGAGGTCAAGAAGACCGACCCGGACGTGCTCTTCCTGGCCGAGGCGTTCACCCGGCCGGCGATGATGCACCAGCTGGCCCGGGTCGGCTTCACCCAGAGCTACAGCTACTTCACCTGGCGGACCCAGAAGGGCGAGATCGAGGACTACGGCCGCGACCTGGCCTCGACCGCGCACTACATGCGGCCGAACTTCTTCGTGAACACCCCGGACATCCTGCACGCGTCGCTGCAGTTCGGCGGCCCGCCGATGTTCAAGATCCGCGCCGTGCTGGCCTCGATGATGAGCCCGACCTGGGGCGTCTACTCCGGCTTCGAGCTCTACGAGCACGTCGCCCTCAAGCCCGGCAGCGAGGAGTACCTGGACACCGAGAAGTTCCAGCTGCGTCCCCGCGACTACGCCGCCGCCGAGGCCGCCGGCCGCTCCCTGGCGCCCTACCTGACCACGCTGAACCGGGTCCGCCGCGAGCACCCGGCGCTGCAGCAGCTGCGCACGCTGCACTTCCACCCGATCGACAACGACCAGCTGCTGGTGTTCTCCAAGACCGACCCGGCCTCGCAGGACACCGTGCTCGTCGTCCTCACGCTGTCCAGCCACCACACCCAGATCGGGACGACGGCGCTGGACATGGCCGCCCTGGGCATGGACTGGTCGGACCGGTTCACCGTCACCGACCAGGTCACCGGCGCCGCCTACGAGTGGGGCCAGTTCAACTACGTCGAGCTGGACCCCTACCGCGAGCCCGCCCACGTCTTCACGGTCCGCCGGCACACCCCGCCGTCCTGACCCCGCCGTCCTGACCCCGCCGTCCTGACCGGGGCGCACCTGATCGGGCCCTCCCGACCGGCGACCCCCTCCCCCGACACACCTCCAGCCCACGAGAGTCGAGGACCGACCTCCCCATGACCGTGCCCGTCCCCAACGCCGCCCGCCCCGGGCTGCCCGCCCCCGGCGCCGACCCGGAGTGGTACAAGCGCGCCGTCTTCTACGAGGTGCTCGTCCGCGGGTTCGCGGACAGCAACGCCGACGGCATCGGCGACCTCCGCGGGATGATCGGCAAGCTGGACTACCTGCAGTGGCTCGGCGTCGACTGCATCTGGCTGCCGCCCTTCTTCGCCTCCCCGCTGCGCGACGGCGGCTACGACGTCGCCGACTACACCGCGGTGCTGCCCGAGTTCGGCGACATCGACGACTTCACCGAGCTCGTCGCCCAGGCCCACAGCCGGGGCATGCGCGTGATCATCGACTTCGTCATGAACCACACCTCGGACCAGCACCCCTGGTTCCAGGCCAGCCGCAACGACCCCGAGGGGCCCTACGGCGACTTCTACGTGTGGAGCGACGACGACACGACGTACTCCGACGCGAGGATCATCTTCGTCGACACCGAGGTCTCCAACTGGACCTTCGACCCGGTCCGCAAGCAGTACTTCTGGCACCGCTTCTTCTCCCACCAGCCCGACCTCAACTTCGAGAACCCCGCAGTGCGCGAGGCGATCATCGACGCGCTGCGGTTCTGGCTGGACCTGGGCATCGACGGCTTCCGCCTGGACGCCGTGCCCTACCTCTTCGAGGAGGAGGGCACCAACTGCGAGAACCTCCCCAAGACCCACGAGTTCCTCAAGCACGTCCGCCGGGTGGTCGACGCCGAGTACCCCGACCGCGTGATGCTGTGCGAGGCCAACCAGTGGCCGGCCGACGTCGTCGAGTACTTCGGCGAGGACGGCGACGAGTGCCAGATGGCCTTCCACTTCCCGGTCATGCCGCGGCTGTTCATGGCCGTGCGCCGGGAACAGCGCTTCCCGATCTCGGAGATCATGGCGCAGACGCCGGCCATCCCGGACAACTGCCAGTGGGGCATCTTCCTGCGCAACCACGACGAGCTGACCCTGGAGATGGTCACCGACGAGGAGCGCGACTACATGTGGGGCGAGTACGCCCAGGACCCCCGGATGAAGGCCAACATCGGCATCCGGCGCCGGCTCGCCCCGCTGCTGGACAACGACCTGGACACCCTCGAGCTGTTCACCGCGCTGCTGCTGTCGCTGCCCGGCTCGCCGGTCATGTACTACGGCGACGAGATCGGCATGGGCGACAACATCTGGCTCGGTGACCGGGACGGCGTCCGCACCCCGATGCAGTGGAGCCCCGACCGCAACGGCGGGTTCTCCACCGCCGACCCGCAGCGGATGCACCTGCCGCTGGTCGCCGACCCCGTGTACGGCTACCAGGTCACCAACGTCGAGGGCCAGCTGCGCAACTCCAACTCGCTGCTGCACTGGACCCGCACGCTGATCTCGGTGCGCAAGGAGCACCCGACCTTCGGCGTCGGGAGCTTCACCGAGATCGGCTCGCGCAACCCCACCGTGCTGTCCTTCGTCCGCGAGTTCGGCGACGACGTGGTGCTGTGCGTGAACAACCTGTCCCGGTTCCCGCAGCCGGTGGAGCTGGACCTGCGCCGCTTCGAGGGGTGCGTGCCGGTGGAGCTCACCGGCCGGGTGGAGTTCCCCGCGATCGGCGTCCTGCCCTACATGCTCACCCTGGCCGGGCACGGCTTCTACTGGTTCGAGCTCTCCAAGCCCGCGGCGCCGGAGACCGACGAGGACGACGAGGCCTGGGAGACCGCGACCAGCTCCTCGGTCGCCCAGTCCCTGATGGCCGCCGGCATCGTCGGCTCCGCCGAGGACGCCCCCGGCGGCAGCGGCGGACTGGGACTCGAGGGCACCACCGACCACACCGGAGGCACCCGATGACCGCGCTGACCGACCTGCTCGCCGAGTGGATGCCGCACCAGCGCTGGTTCGGCGGCAAGGGCCGCGAGTGGGCCGGCATCTCCGAGGACGGCTTCTTCCTGGACGAGTCGACACCGGCACTGTCGGTGCACCGGGTCCGAGTGGCCTACACCGACGGGGCGACCGAGACCTACCTGGTCCCGCTGTCCTGGCGGGACACCCCGGTCGACGAGCTCACACCGGTGTTCGTGGGCGCGATCGCCGGGGCCACCGGGGAGAGCTACGCCTACGACGCGATGCGCGACCGGGACGCCACCCTGCCGTGGCTGACCCACCTGGTCGCGGCCTCCACCGTGGGGCCGATGCACTTCCACCCGGCCGGGGTCGCCTACATCCCCGAGGGCCTGCCCGGGGACGTGATCTCCACCGAGCAGTCCAACACCTCACTGGTCTACGGCGAGACGGCGATCCTCAAGCTCTTCCGCCGACTGGAGCCCGGGCTCAACCCCGACGTCGAGGTGCACGACGCGCTGCGGACGACGGAGAACCCGCACATCGCCCCGCTGCTGGGCCACATCGAGATCGACGACCCCGAACCCGGCGTCCCCCCGGCCACCGTCGCGATGCTGCAGGCGTTCGTGCCCAACGCCAGTGACGGCTGGCGGTTGGCCACCTCCTCCGTCCGCGACCTCTACGCCGAGGGGGACCTGCACGCCGACGAGGTGGGCGGGGACTTCGCCGGGGAGAGCGAGCGGCTGGGCGAGGCCACCGCGCTGGTGCACCGCGACCTGGCGGCGGTGCTGCCCAGCCAGCCGGCCGCGGCCGGCTGGTACGCCGAGGTGGCCACCCAGCTGACCGCCCGGCTGGAGGCGGCGACGGCGATCGTGCCCGAGCTGGCCGAGCACGGGGACGGTCTGCGGGCCCTCTACGCCTCGATCGCGGACGCCACCGAGCCGGTGGCCCTGCAGCGGGTGCACGGGGACCTGCACCTGGGCCAGGTGCTGCGCACCACGCAGGGCTGGATCGTGCTGGACTTCGAGGGCGAGCCGGCCCGCGCGCTGGCCGCCCGCCGGGAGCTGGACTCCCCGCTGCGCGACGTGGCGGGGATGCTGCGCTCCTTCGACTACGCCGCCCGGCACATGCTGGTCGAGCAGCCCGACGACCCGCAGCGCGCCTACCGGGCCCAGGAGTGGGCCGAGCGCAACCGCACCGCCTTCTGTGCCGGGTACGCCGCGGCCAGCGGCACCGACCAGGGCGGGGACTCCCCGCTGCTGCGGGCCTTCGAGGCGGACAAGGCGGTGTACGAGTGCGTCTACGAGGCGCGCAACCGGCCGCACTGGCTGATGATCCCGCTGACCTCGCTGTCCCGACTGGCCGCCGGCAGCTGAGCCGCCCCACCCCCATGCGAGCCACCACGACGCGAGCGAGACGGACGGAGCGACGATGACGACGCAGGACGAGACACCCGACGACCCGATGACCCGGGAGGAGCTGCAGCGCTCCGTGGAGCGCAAGGCGGAGGAGTTCGCCGAGAAGCTCGAGGCCGCCGAGCGCGAGCGGCCCAGCAACCCCGGGCAGGGCATCACCGCCACCCCGGTGGTGGCCCCGGCCCCGATCGCCGAGCCCGGCGTGCAGTCGGCCCCCTCGGCACCCCAGCCCGAGGCACCCGACGGCGACCCGGCCGAGGTCTCGCACCCGACCCCGCGGGAGGACGGCGAGCACGCCGGCACCGGCGGGGACTCCCCGGCCGAGACCACCGAGATCAGCCCGGCCAGCACCAGCCCGGACGAGGACGGCGAGCGGGACGACACCCCGGCCACCGACACCCCGGCCGCCGACGCCCCCGCCGAGGGCTCCCCCGC